>DATIRX010000548.1:0-7825 GCA_035469225.1 Bryobacteraceae bacterium | reverse complement strand
GTCGCCGGCCCGGGCGCGGCGTACGCTGGCTTGGATTACCGCCGCAGTTGTCATCGCGTTTCTGCTTTTATTGGTGTGGATGAAGGCGTCCCGCAAGGTGGGCTCGACACCAACAAATACTCTCCCGTCTGCCGTCATGGCGACTACGGTAGTGTTCGGTTCACTGCAGCCCGCATCGCCGCGGCATGACCGGCACAGGCATCTCAACGTCGATGCCTTCCCCCGCCCCCTCCTTGACGCCGGTTCGTGATAGGCGTACACTTCCCCAAGTTCATTCAGCTGCGTGAAGGCTGAAGTCCGTCGCGCTTCAAAAGGGGAACCGCATATGCGCTCTGTATTGTTCGGGGTCTGTTGTTTTCTCACGGCAGCGATTCTGGTTGCTCAAAGCGACCGCGGCACTGTCACCGGAACCGTTTCCGATCCAGCGGGCGCTGTGGTGGCCGGTGCGCCCATTCAAGCCAGGAACATTGAGACGGGCGCGACCTACCAGACCGCCAGCTCGGCCACGGGCAATTTCAGCATCGCGCAGCTGCCCGTCGGAACGTACGAGGTGACCGTCACGGTCCAGGGATTTAAGAAGTACATCCGGGCCGGCCTCCAGGTTGGAGTGGCGCAGACTTTGCGCGTGGACATCCCGCTGGAAGTGGGGGCGACGTCGGAGGCCGTCACGGTCACCGAGGCGGCTCCGCTGTTGAAGACGGAAAGCGGCGAACTCAGCCACACCGTCAACGTGGGCCAGTTGAAAGAGCTTCCTCTATTCGTCGTCACCGCGGGACTTCGCAACCCGTACCGGATCATGGACATGATTCCGGGGACCGTCTCGGCCAGCGACATCCGCGTCAACGGCGCTCCCTCTAACTCGGCCAACTACCGGATCGAAGGGCAGGACGCGTCCAATGCCCAGCTGCCCAGTTTCCCGACGCAGAACCAGCCGAGCGTCGATGCCATCCAGGAAGTGGCTGTTCAGACCTCCAACTTCGCCGCCGAATACGGGCAGGTGGGCGGCGGCGTCCTGAACATCACCATGCGGTCGGGCACCAATCAGTTCCACGGCAGCGTCTACGAGTATCTGGTCAACGAAGCGCTGAACGCGGGCCAGCCCTACACCGACAACGGAAACGGAAAACTCATCCGGCCGAGAACCCGAAGGAACGACTACGGCTACACCGTCGGAGGTCCCGTGTGGGTTCCCAAAATCTACGACGGCCGCGATAAGACTTTTTTCTTCATCAGCTGGGAACAATACAAGGTAACGCTCTCCAACGATAACGACCCGAAGACGGTTCCCACCGCGGCCTATCGCACGGGCGATTTCAGAGCGGCGATTCTCCCGAATGCGCGCGTGATCGGAACCGATCCGCTGGGCAATCGAATGCTGCAAGGCATGATCTACGATCCGGGCTCAACCAGGCTCGTCAACGGTCTGTCGGTCCGCGATCAGTTTCCGAATAACTCCATACCAGCCGCCAGCTTCGATCGCGTCTCGGCAAAGCTGCAGAGCATGTTCCCGGCGCCCATCGGCGCCAACTCGGGAGCGCTCATCAACAACTTCATCAATCCGTATCCCAGTTCGGACAAACGCTCGGTGCCGTCCATCAAGATCGACCAGGCCATCCGGTCGAAGGCGAAGATCTCCTTCTTCTGGCAGCGATCGCGCCAGGATACGATCGGCGGTACAGGGCTCCAGCAGGGGGACGGTTTGCCCGGCCACCTGACAACTGCGCTGGCCTCTTTCGTAAAATCTCCCCTGTACCGGCTGAACTTCGACTACACTCTCACGCCGACCATGTTGCTGCACCTGGGTGGAGGCTACCGCAAGACGTCTTTCGGAACTCCGTCGCTGACTGCGGACGGAAAAACCGTCTCCACGGACGCGCCCTACGATGCCGAGAAGGAACTCGGCTTGAAAGGAGGACTGCTTCACCTGTTGCTGCCGCGCATCGCCGGCGTGTCGGATCCTCTCTTGGGCGGCATGAAGGATTTCGGCGAAACCACCCCGGCGGTTTACCCGGTCACCCAGACTCCTACGTTCGTGGCCTACCTGACCTGGGTCAAAGATAATCACACGTTTAAGTTCGGGTCGGAATTCAAGACCGAAGGGTCGATTGCCCCGTCCATCGGCAACGAAGGCAGTTACACCTTCGCCGCCGACCAGACCGGCCAGCCGTTCCAGCAGACTCCCGTGGGCGGAGCCAATGTCGGATTAAGCTATGCCAGCTTCCTTCTGGGTCAAGTCAAGACCGTCTCGATGACGGGCCCGACCGATCCGCGGCTGGGGAAGAAGCAACTTGGCCTATACGCCCAGGACACCTGGAAGGTGACTCGCAAGCTCACGGTGGATTACGGCATTCGCTACGATTACTCGACGTACCTGCAGGAGAACTATGGGCGCGCGCCGAGTTTTTCGCCCACTGCGATCCATCCCAAGGCAGGCATTCCGGGAGCCGCGGTCTATGACCGTAACGGACCGCTGCAATGCAACTGCAACATTTCGCACAACTACCCGTTTGCGTTCGGTCCGCGTCTCGGGATCGCCTATCAAATCGTTTCCAAAACAGTCCTCCGCGCCGGCTTCGGCATTGTCTATAACGGCACCGAACAGAACAACGGAGCTGCCGGTACGGTGGCCAACGCGGCTGGCAGCGGAACCGTGGGAACGTTCGGCAACGCTCTGACGACATTGTCGGCGGGCTACCCCAGTCAATTTTATCCTCGGGCCTGGCCGAGCTATGATGCCGCCTTCTTCCCCACTAGTTTCCCTGTCCCCGGCGCGGGTCCGACCAACTATGACCGTAACGCCGGGCGTCCGGCCAGACAGTATCAGTGGAGTATCGGCGTGCAGCGTGAGATTACCAGGGACCTGGTGGTGGAAGCCAGCTATGTGGCAAACCGCGGGATCTGGTGGCAGGCTCCGGGCCTGCTCAATTTCAACGCGGCGTCCTACGAGCGCCTCAAGGCTCGCGGCATCGATCCGATCAATAATCAGGCGGACCGCGCCCTTCTGACATCTTCTTTGAGTTCGGCGGCAGCCACGGCCCGCGGATTGACAGCGCCGTATGCCGGCTTTCCGCTATCTCAGACCGTGTTCCAGTCTCTGCGGCCCTTTCCGCAGTTCACCACCATCCCGGTTGCTTATGCGCCGCTCGGCAAGACCTGGTATGACTCGCTGCAGGTGAAGGTCGACAAGCGGTTCTCCCACGGGCTGACTTTCAGCACCGCCTTTTCGTGGCAGAAGAATATGATCATGGGAGCGGATCGCGAACCCAACTTCGGCACCGACGCGAGCGGGCAGGCCAACGACGTTTTCAACCGGCCGAACGCAAAATACATTTCGTCCACCAGCCAGCCGCTCGTCCTGGTGACCTCGTTCAGTTACATTACGCCCAAGGCTCCCGGAAACAGGATTGTCGGGGCGGTCACGCGGGACTGGACTCTGGGAATGTTCGTCGCCTACCGCAGCGGCCAGCCGTATCTGGCTCCCAGTTCGCAGGGATTGCCGGGCAACTCGGCTCTGCAGAACTATCTGGGTCAGAGCACCTTCGCCAACCGCGTTCCGGGCGAGCCGCTGTTCACCGTGGACCTGGACTGCCACTGCTACGACCCGCGCAACGTATTTGTGCTGAATCCCAAGGCGTGGGCCGAGCCCGCTCCCGGCACGTTTGGGACTGCGGCGGCATACTACACCGACTACCGGCAGCAGCGCCGTCCTCAGGAGAATCTGAATTTCGGGCGGACCTTCCGGTTTACCGAAAGAATCAGCTTCAGTATTCGCGGTGAATTCAGCAACATCTTCAACCGCGCGATGATCGCCAGCGTAGGCACCGGCCCGACGACGGTCGGAGGCACGCCCACCATCAACAACCTGACGAATGCCACCACCAGTGTCCAGAATCGCAACCCGAACGGGACCACTGCTTCAGGCTTCGGGGCGCTGTTGAACCTGGCGCCGGTCCCCCCGCGGCAAGGCAACATTGTGGCCCGCATCACGTTCTAGGGACCCGCCGTCGGGAAAAATGAACGCTACTGCTTTTGTTGCTTTGAGTAGTCGATAAAGTTCAACTCGCGGCACTTGCCCGGACTGTACGGGGCGTCGGCCACAAAGATGGTGTCGGAGCCTGTGTATTTGCCCTTCAAGTACACAGGATCCTCCGCCACATAATTGCGCGTCAGCGCCATCTTGTCCGGATCCAGCGAAAACCGTTCGACCACGTGCAGTTTGTCGCTGTTCCGCACCGGTGTGTTCAAGAAACCGGGCAGGAATCCCGCGGTATCCACGACCAGCGTATCGCCTTCCCAGCGGCCAATCGAATGTCCGGCACGGCTGGGCCGGATATTGCCCGGGTGCTCCTTAAGGTTCATGAAAAGGGTGCGTTTCAGCCCGAACTGTCCGTACTCCAGCACGATCGTATCTTTGTTCTGCGTAATCCGGTTGACCGGCCCGTCGAAGGTCCAGTCAAAGAGGACGCTGGTCGTCTCGCAGTGGAAACGCGGGGTGTCTTCGCGCTTGAAATCCGCAGCTGCTTTTTCGCCAGCCTCTGTCAGTTCGGTTCCGCCATACAGCCGAGGCCCTTTCGGGGCGGCGCCCCCTTTGGCCTTGCCTGCGCCAGCGTTGGCGGGCCGTTCGCCGGATTTGTACTGATCCAGGGTGTTGAGCGAGACTAATCCTCCGCCGGTGCCACGGGGGTTGACCATGACCTGCTGGATGGGCGCCCAATCGCCCGCCAGGTTCGGCTCGCCCGTCGAGCGCCGGGAAGGCCGGTTATTTTTCGGAGCAACGATGGGCCCCCTTACCTCCTGGAGACCTTGCGACCCTTTGATGTATTGCCCATACCGGTCCATACGGGTGCCGTCCGCAGTCAAGATGGTTTGCAGGTAGCACGAGGCGGGATCTGTGCGGTTCGGTGAAGCCTCGATGGTGATCTGCTGGCCCACGGGAAACAGCTCTTTTGTCCAGCCGGAGCGCCGCAGCACGTGCACGGACCGCATCTCACACCGATGGTGGCTGACCTTCCCGTCATTCTCGGTGACGTCGAAGTACAGCCAGGCGTGCGGATTGATCAGATCGACCTTCGTGAGCTTGGCCTTGAACTCGACGGTCTTGCCGAGGTCGTATTCGGCCCCGCCGTGATGAGCGAGTGCCAGAGTGCTCAATACGAAGAGGAATAGGATGGTCCGAGACATGATCGTTCTCCTCGCCCAGGTTTCGCGAACCAGTATACACACGTCCCCTGGCATGCACGCGTGAACGACGGCGAGCATTATATAGTAATGGGCGGAGGCGGATGGCTGTACGCCTTTGCCCTGCCGAAAGGAGAACCCCGATGACGAGAGCGCTCTGCTTGTTTAGCGCGACGCTGGTACTCGCCGGCGTTTCTTTTGCGGCGGATCCGATCCGAGTCATGCTGCTGGACGGCGAAAGCGGCGGCGCCTATCACAAGTGGAATCTCATCACGCCGGTGCTGCGGAAACAGCTTGAGGAGACCGGCTTGTTCCAGGTGGACGTCGTGACCGCCCCTCCCGCGGGCGGCGACTTCCGGATGTTCAAGCCCGATTTCCGCAAGTACGCAGTCGTCGTGTGGAACTACGATGCGCCCGATGAGCGATGGACGGCGGACTTGAAGGCGTCGTTTGAAAAATACGTTCATGATGGAGGCGGTTTTGTCAGCGTGCATGCCGCGGACAACGCGTTCCCCAACTGGGTCGCGTTCAACGAAATGATCGGCGTGGGAGGTTGGCGGGGCCGAACGGAGAAAGCCGGACCGTTCTGGTATTACAAGGACGGCAAGCCGGTTTCGGATCCGGCACCCGGGTCCGCGGGCACCCATGGCCAGCGCACGCCGTTTCAGGTCGTGGCTCGTGGAGATCACCCCATCACGAATGGCCTGCCCAGGGCCTGGATGCATCAGGGCGATGAACTGTACGCCCGTCTCCGTGGTCCCGGAAAGAACATGACGGTTCTGGCGACGGCGTATTCCGATCCCGGCAACAGCGGATCGGGGCACGATGAGCCGGTCCTGATGACCATCGGCTACGGCCAGGGGCGCGTGTTCCACACGACGCTGGGGCACGATATCAACGCGCTGAGCTCGACCGATTTCGTGGTGACGTTTCAGCGCGGCACGGAATGGGCCGCGACCGGCAAAGTAACCCAGAAGGTTCCCGCGAGCTTCCCCACGGCGAATTCGGTGAGCTATCGAACGGATTTCGCCGCCATGGATCCGGGCTACGAGAGAGGTTTGAATCCACTGGATGCTCCCGCCCCGCGGCGGTAGGCGGGGCTCACCGTCCGGAGGAACGAGCCTTGAAGAGCATGTCCCTGGGTTGGATTCTGCGCTCCTTGCAATACGCCAGGTACAAGGAGCCATAGGTGCGGTTCACGTAATCTGCGCGCGAAAAGCCCAGCAGCTTGGCGGTCCGTTCAATCCACCGAGGGCGGCCTTCCAGCTCCAGGAAGTTTCCGATGGGGGTTTCATCCAGCTGCGCCTTTCCGTCAGACGATCCGCGGGTGTACTCGGTTCGAAACTTTTCGTACCGGAAGACGGGATGATATCCGAGTTGCGCGAAGATTCGTTCGATTGAATCGCTGTCGGGCAATTCGGTCTCTATTTCCCAGCGCTTCTTATACACGCCTTGCTCCGGCGGGCCTTTGAGCGTAAGCAGTCCCCTGCGACCCGATCGGCGAACCCGCAGCAGTTTGCCGTGCTTGCGCAGGCGCTGCTTGGCGTCATCGAAGAGAACATTGGATTCGAAAACGCGGCGTTTGTGGATTCGAAAGCCGAGGCGGCGCAGTTTTCTGCGGATCTCCCGGATGTCCCCGGGCACGCGCAACTTGATTTCGATCTCGATCTTCAACACCGGTTGTCCTGTTACTGCACGCTGCGCGAGGCTTCCTGAAACAGCTCTGCCGCACGATTGAGTTGTTCTTCCGTGTGGGCCGCACACACTTGTGCGCGAATCCGGGCTTTGCCCATCGGCACCACCGGATAGGAGAAGCCGATCACGTAGACTCCGCGTACGAGCAGGTATTCAGCCATGCGCCCGGCCTTGGCTGCGTCGCCGATCATGACCGGGACGATGGGATGCTCTCCCGGCAGAATGTCGAGGCCCAGTTCCGTCATACGGCGGCGAAAGAACGCGGTGTTGCTCATCAGCCGCCGGGGCAGATCGTGAGACGAGCGCAGAATCTTCAAGGTTTCGATGGATGCGGTCACGATGGCCGGTGCCAGGGAATTCGAAAATAGATACGGGCGCGACCGCTGACGCAGCAGATCGACGATGGACTTGGCCGCCGCGATGTAGCCGCCGCTGGCTCCGCCGAGCGCTTTCCCCAGAGTGCCGGTGAGAATATCGACGCGGCCCATCACTCCGGTGTGCTCGTGCGTCCCGCGGCCGTTGGCGCCCAGGAAGCCCACGGCGTGTGAATCGTCCACCATCACCAGGGCGTTGTATTTCCCGGCAAGATCGCAAATTCCGGCCAGGGGCGCGATGTAGCCGTCCATGGAGAAGACGCCATCGGTGGCGATCAGCCGGAACCGCGCGCTCTGCGCGGCCTGCAGCTGTTTCTCCAGATCCGCCAGGTCGCAGTTCTTGTAGCGGAAGCGCTGGGCTTTGGACAACCGCACGCCATCGATGATGGAGGCGTGATTCAGCTCATCGGAGATCACGGCGTCTTCGGCTCCGAGAAGCGTTTCGAACAGCCCTCCGTTGGCGTCGAAACAGGACGAATACAGAATGCTGTCGTCCATGCCAAGAAAGCTGGCGATATCGTGTTCCAATTCCTTGTGCTGCTCCTGTGTGCCGCAGATGAAGCGCACCGACGCCATGC
>DATIRX010000547.1:0-5613 GCA_035469225.1 Bryobacteraceae bacterium | reverse complement strand
GCACTCCAGAGAATCCTACGGAAGTCCCGGGAGGGGAGGACCAAAAGTAACAGTACGAGCCATGCTCCCGAAATCCGGAATCCGATCTGTTGTTCGGATGGGCTCCGGCCGATTGTTCGCCCATGGTAGATTTCGACCTGCGTACTCTTGGCCGGAACATTCTGCTGATTGCGGGGATTCTCTCATGCCTGGCGCTCGCGGAGATGATTCTCGCGGCGGGCGAAAAACCCGAGTCCGATGCGGGCCCTTCGCAGCAAGCCAGCCTGCTTATTGCGCCTTCCCGCTGAGCCCCTAGCGCTGGGCATGCCGCCTCCCCCTGGCGGTCCGCTTTACGTTGGGAGGAAAAGCAGTTACCGGGGACCCATCACTTGCACGCGGTAGCCGTCGGGATCGCGCAGGTCGGGAGCGCCCGCGATCTCGGGTTTATCGAGTTTGACGCCGGCCTGCTGGAGTTTGGTCACGGCGGCCTCGTAATCGAATTTCGCGACCCCCACGCAGTAGTGATTCACGCCCGCTTTTTCGCCCGCGGGGGTTTGCAGCAACCCGATCCGGCCCGTGCCGAGCTGAAACCAGATGCGATTATTGTTGCGCTGCGCCACGGGGCCCAGAATCCGCTCGTAGAACGCGGCGGATTTTTCCTGATCCGTCACGTTCAGCAAAATGTGGTCGATGCCGGTGGGACGAAAGATAGGCTCGCCGCCGGCGGAAATCGTTTCGGGCGAGGCCGTGCCGGTCAAGAGCTGCTCCCAGCCATGGTCGGTCGCAAGCTGAAGCCGGGTCCCGTCGGGATCGGTGACGGCCAGATCCTTGCCGCTGGGGAAGTCGCGATAGGCGACTCCCTTCGCGTCCAAATACGCGTGCAGGGCGGCGACATCGAACCTGGGGATTCCGGCACAAACGTGGTCCACTCGAATTTGCCCCTTGTCCATGGCCAGGTAGCTGGCGCCGATCTGGACGTAGCGCCGCGTGGTCTTGTTGTTCTTCAGAACGGCGTTGCCGAAGACGCGGGCGTAGAACGCCGCGGACTTCTCGACGTCGGAGACCAGAAACTCGACGTGATCCAGTGCCGTGAACCGGAGCGCGGCATCCGCGGCCATGGTCTTTCGAAGCGCGAAAGCGCTTACACCCAGGACACTCAGCAATTCGCGTCGTCTCATGCGTCGTAAGTCTATCCCAATGCTTAATGGGTCTGCAATCCAGCCCCGCATTTCGTGCAATGCGACCATTCCGGCTGCACCGCTGCGCGGCACTGGGGGCAAGCCGGCGCCAGAGCCCCGCCGCATTTCGGACAAAACGCGAACCCGGAGCTGACGGATGTTCCACAGCCGGTGCAGCTTCTCAGCAGCGGATCACGCAAGATGAAATACAGGATGACTCCGATGGCGTTGGGGATAAATATGGCTAACAGCGTCCACATGACGTGCCGCATTCCGCGACGCCGCGCGTCTCCGTTCACATAGCCGACGAGCAATACGAAAACAGCCAGGAACAGCGGCATGACCGCCGAGAAAAACAGCAGGAACCATCCCGGCCGGTGGCCAAAATCCTCGTCATGAGGAATGAAGAACCGCCAGCTGGCCGCCACAAAACCCAGATAGAGAATGACGGCGATGATCCGCGCCGCCAGCGGGATCACTTTCATCTCTTCACGAAACCGGCTCATAGAAATCTCCTCATCTCGCGATGTCTGCCGAGCACCAGTGCCGCAGCCGCCGCCGTTGCCCATGCCAATATCGTCGAACCCAGGGACCACACTAATCCGTTCACCAGATTGGCGCCCATTACGGTGAATACGCCTCCGGTGAGGGCCCGCGCGACGATCCAGAACGCCAGACTGGTGCTCCAGCCAAATACTGCCAGCGCACCCAACAGCCAGGCGTGACGGCGATGTCCGGCGGCCACTGCGTGCTCCTGAATGATTCGCGCGCGCGTGCGTTCCACCAATCCGTCCGGCGCGGGCGGCTGCGGAAGCTTCCGTAAACCTTGTGCGTAGGCGGACCAGGTGTCCAGATCTTTCCGGCACGCCTCGCAGGCCCGCGCATGCTGCTCCACGCGGCGAATTTCGTCCGGGCCGAGCAGGCCGGCCGCCCCCAGCGGCAGCAGCGCCCGAACCGATTCATGTTCGTTCATAAACTTCCTTTCCCGACGCTTTCTATCCGGATGCGCAGATTCTCCAGAGCGCGATGCAGCCGGCTCTTGACGGTGGCCAGCGGCACGCCGGCCACTTCCGCAATTTGTTCCAGTTTCATTTCCTCTTCAAAACGCAGCGTCAGCACCTCGCGGTGAATCGCGGGCAGTTCTCTCAGGGCGGCCGCCAAACGAGCTCCGCGCTCGAAGTCGAGCAGCTGACTGAGAACGTCCCGGTCGTGCGCCACCAGCCGCTCCATGGGAGCCTGGCCGGAATCGTCCAGCTCATCCAGGCTGATGGCGCGACGGCGCCGCAGGTGGTCGATCGCCAGATTGCGCGCGATGGCGAACAGCCACGCTTCGAAATTGCGCCGGGCGTCATACGATCCGATCTTTTCCATCAGCCGGATCCAGGTCTGCTGAAACAGGTCCTCGGCCGTGGCGGGATCCCCCACCATCCGCACCAGGAACCGGTACAGGCGGTGCTGGTAGCGGCCGATTACTTCGGTGATCGCATCCGGATCGCCCTTGCGCAGGCGTGCGAGCTCCCGGTCTCCCGTAAGTCCCTCCAGGCTCATGGTAGCGGCGAGGATCATAGCACTAAGTCGTATACGAACGAGCCCGCCCAAAAGACCCCAGAAAGGAAAACGATGTATGATAACGGACCGGAGCACAACATGAAAACGATTTTTGCAATCGGCGTCCTCTCGACCGCCGCCGCGTTCGGCCAGGGACGGGGTGGAGCGCCACCCCCGCCGCCGATGCCGGCCGTGCTGCAGAATTACCAGGCGGTGACTGCGGAGCGGCTCAAGAATCCCGAAGCCAGCGACTGGCTGATGATCCGCCGCACCTACGACGGCTGGGGCTATAGCCCGCTGGAACAGATTACTCCGGACAACGTCGCGCGCCTGAAGCCGGTATGGAGTTTCGCCACGGGTGAGGCTCGCGTGCATGAAGCCGCGCCGCTGGTCAACAACGGCGTGATGTTCGTCTCCACGCCCAATAATCAGGTGATCGCGATCGATGTGAAGAGCGGGAACGTTCTGTGGCGCTACCGCCGGCCGCGGCCGACCGGATCGAACGTGCCCCACGATACCAGCAGAGGCGTCGCGCTGTTCGGCAACCGCGTGTACTTCGCCGCGGGAGAAGCCGTGCTGGTGGCGCTGGACGCGAAGACCGGCCGCGAGGTCTGGACAACCACAGTGGCCGATAACAAGTCCGGCTACTACATCTCTCTGGCTCCGCTGATCGCAGGCGGCAAGGTAATGGTAGGAGCATCGGGAGGCGAGTATGGAATTCGCGGATTCGTCGCCGGGTTCGATGTCGAAACCGGGAAAGAGGCATGGCGGACGTACACCATTCCGGCGCCGGGTGAGCCGGGGAGCGAAACCTGGCCAAAGGGCGACCAATGGAAAACCGGCGGCGGCTCCGTGTGGGTCACCGGCAATTACGATCCCGACACCAACATCTCCTACTGGGGCGTCGGCAATGGCGGTCCTTGGATGGGCGACCAGCGCCCGGGCGACAATCTGTACACTTCGTCCACCATGGCGATCGACGTCGCCACCGGAGCCATCAAGGGGCACTATCAGTATCATCAGAACGATTCCTGGGATTGGGATGAAGTCTCGCCACCCATCCTGGTGGATTTCCAGCGCAATGGGCGCACCATCAAAGGGCTGATCGACGTGGCGCGCGACGGCTACCTGTGGTTCGTCGATCGCAGCGTGGTGGGCCGCGATGGCCGCATGAAGTTCGTCGAAGGCAAGCCGTTCGTGAATCAGAACGTCTTCAAAAGCCTGGATCCGGAAACCGGGAAGCCGGTGATCGATCCGGACCATAAGCCGGGCACCGGCAAGAAAGCAGAATTCTGCCCTGGAATTCACGGCGGGAAAAACTGGCCGCCCATCGCGTTCAGTCCCAAGACGCGGATGATCTATGTTCCGGCCAACAACAACATTTGCGGCGCCTCCACGGGAACTCCGATCGAGTACACCGCGGGCCGCGCGTTTACCGGCGTTCAGATGGCCGGTGCACCGTCCCCTGCGGGCGCCGATCATTATGGCGAAGTGCAGGCGTGGAACGTCGATACCGGCCAGCGCGTGTGGACCCACAATTATGCGAAGTCGCCAAACTGGGGTGCGATGCTGGCCACCGCGGGCGGCGTGATCTTTAGCGGCGGCACCAACGATCGCAAGATCCACGCGTTCGACGCCGTGAGCGGAAGATTGTTGTGGGAGTCGCCCACCAGTTCGGGAATTCTGGCTCCGCCGACCACCTTCTTGGTCGATGGCAAGCAGTATCTGGCCGTGGTCTCGGGATGGGGCGGCGATTCACGCGGGATGCAAAACACGCTGAACGGGATGGATCCGGGTGAGTTTCCGGAAGTGCCCGAAGGCGGCTCGGTGTGGGTGTTCGCGCTGGAATAGACGCTATTTGCCGCTGCAGCCCTTCGAGGCTGCGTCGAACTGATCGAACAATCGCGCTGCGCCCGCGCCTTCGAGCGTGGTCATCACGTGGCCCTGTCCGTTTTCGATGGTGAAGCGGACTTTCATGCCTTTGCCGCGGAACGCCGCGGCTTGCGCCTGCATGATGCTCAGCCACTGGGCGTCCAGTTGGCCGACGTGCATGTTCAGGCACATGCCCTGCAAAGCGCTGACCCGCTCCGGTGTCGCGTCGATCAGGTATCCGGGGAAGCCGGTGACCGACCAGAAATACTGGGGATACGTCGCGGCGATGTGGAATGAGCTGAGCCCGCCGTTGGAAATCCCGGCGATGTGAAACTTCCTACCGCGGATTTTGTAATCGGCGAGCAGCTTGTCCAGGAACGCGGGAAAGACGACTGCCCCGCCCTCATAGAAACGTCCCGCCGCGGGCGCCGAAAGGACCGCGACAATGTACCCGTGCTTGTCCGCCTGCAGTTTCAGGTTGCGCGCGATCATGCCATCCACCATGGGCATGGTCTGGGCGCCGCCGGGGAACGCGATCACCGCAGGATACTCTTTGGCGGAGTCGTAATCCTTGGGGAGGATCACCTTGTAGTACAAAGTCGCGCCGGCGAAGTCGGAATTCTTCAGCAGAATTTCAGCGATCGCCGGCAGTCCTCCGAAAACCATCCCGACTAAGGCGGCTGCACACAATCGTGTCATGCAGCTACCGTATCAGAACGTAAAGCGCGCCACCATCTGGCCTTGCCTTTGGCCGGTCGTGTTGGCGTTATTAATGTATCCGAAGCCGGCCGTTGTCTGACCTGAGGCAGTCTTGGTTTGCGTCGCTCCCGCATTGGTAGACGTCGCGCTGTTCAACATGGTGCGATTGAACATATTCGTGAACTCGGCCCGAATTTGCAGACTCATCTTTTCCCGAACATGGAATTCCCGAGCCAGACTCATACTTTCCGCGGGGCGACGACGTTCCCGGTAATCGTTGTAATAGGCTGCCGATACGCCATACAGACCCAGCGGTGGATTCACCCAGGCCTTGGGA
>DATIRX010000546.1:0-3580 GCA_035469225.1 Bryobacteraceae bacterium | reverse complement strand
CGTATTCGGCGCCGCAGCTGTTCAGCATCGCGCAGGACCTCTCCAAGATGCATGTGGATACCAACATCGATGAATCTGACATCAGCCGGGTAATGGTGGATCAGGCTGCCAGCTTCACTGTGGACGCATATCCCGGGCAGGTCTTTCGCGGCACCGTCATGCAGGTCCGGCGCTCGCCCATCAACGTGCAAAACGTGATCACCTACACGGTGGTGATTGCCGTGGATAATCCCGATCTCAAGCTGTTTCCCGGCATGACTGCGAACGTGCGGCTGGTCACAGACCGCCTGATGAATGTCATTAAGGTCCCTTCCGCGGCGCTGCGCTTCCGGCCGCCGGAGGACCTCCTGCCGGCCGATGCGAAGACCACCGACAAGAAAGTTGTCCCGGGCGATGCCAAGGTCGATCCGAGCAAGTTTGATCCAGCCGCGAAAGGCGGAGACGGCAAGTTCGATCCCAGTCAGTTCAAGGGCCGGGACGGAGGCGGGTTCGGCGGCGGTGGCGGGTTCGGACGAGGCGGGGGTGGTGGCGGATTCCGCGCGGGCGGAGGTGGCGGCGGCGGCAGAGGCCGCGGGGATGGCAACGGCGGCGGGCGCGGCACCAGTCAGTTCCAGACGGTCTATACGCTGGATGAAAAGGGCCAACTCAAGGCGGAGCGCATCCGCACCGGCATCAGCGACGGAAACTTTGTGGCCATGCTCAACGGCAACCTCAAGGAAGGCCAGGAACTGGTCACCGGCATCGAAGGTGTCCGCGCGGGCGGCAACCAGAACAAGAACGCACCCGGGTTCCCCGGCGGCAACCCGAACCAATTCAAGGGTGGCCGGGGCGGCCTCCCGTTCTAAGGCGCTTGAGGACTATCGTGGATTCCGCTCTCATACGCATCGACCATCTGCATAAGACCTATCACATGGGTGACAACCATGTGCATGCCCTGCGCGGCATCACCCTGGATATCGCCCGTGGCAGCCTGGTGGCGATCATGGGTGCATCCGGGTCCGGCAAGTCGACGTTAATGAATATTATCGGCTGCCTGGATAAGCCCAGCAGCGGGAAATACTATCTCGACGGTGTGGATATCGGCGGCCTGGAGCGCGACGAGCTGGCGGATATTCGCAATCGCAAGGTCGGGTTCGTGTTTCAGCAGTTCAACCTGCTGGCCAGAACGTCGGCACTGGAGAATGTCGAATTGCCCCTGCTGTATAGCGACGGCGATAAGAGCAAGTTCAAGGAGCGCGCCATGGCGGCGCTCACGGCGGTGGGTCTGGCCGAGCGGCACGACCACCACCCCAGCCAGCTTTCCGGAGGCCAGCAGCAGCGCGTGGCGATTGCCCGAAGCCTGATCAACGATCCGCAGCTGATCCTGGCGGACGAGCCCACCGGCGCGCTGGATTCGCGCACCAGCGTCGAGATCATGGGCATCTTTCAGAGGCTGAATCGGGAAAAAGGAATCACCGTCGTGCTGGTGACCCACGAGCCCGACATCGCGCATTATTCCAATCGCATCATCCAGTTCAAAGACGGTCACGTCATGCTCGATGAGGCCGTGACGAACCCGCGGGACGCCGAGCGGGAACTGTCAGAAATGCCGGACGTGGTAGAGGAAGAAGAGGAACCAGTCGCATGAACAAAGTATTCCAGAGCATGAGGATCGCGTTCCGCGCGCTGCGCGTCAATAAGCTGCGTTCGGCGCTGACCATGCTGGGCATCATCATCGGCGTGGGCGCCGTGATCGCGATGGTCTCGGTGGGCAGCGGCGCGACCGATCGCATCCACCAGCAGATCGCGTCCATCGGCAGCAATGTCATCATCATCCAGCCGGGCAGCCAGAACAACAGCGGAGTCAGGAGCGGCAACGGCAACGCCCAGACGCTGACGGAGGAGGACGCCCGCGCGGTCGCCGAGGAGTGCCCCAGCGTGATGTACGCCTCCCCTCTTCAACAGAACCAGCAGCAGGTGGTCTACGGAAGCAATAACTGGGGGACCAGAATCTACGGAGTGGCGCCCGACTACTTGACCATTCGCGATATCCGGATTGAGCAGGGCGAGCCCTTCTCCACCGAAGATGTCAAGTCCACCAACAAAGTCGCGCTTCTGGGCAAGACCGTCGTAGACAACCTTTTCGCGGGCGAGGACCCCATCGGCAAAACCATCCGCATCCGCAAGGTGCCCTTCACCGTGGTCGGAACACTGGTTCCCAAAGGGCAAAACTCCGGCGGGCAGGATCAGGACGACATGATCATCATGCCCATCACCACGGCCAAGAAGAAAGTAATGGGCGGAGGACGGCAGAACAACTGGCAGCAGATCGGACAGATCATGGTGCAGGCCCGCGATGGACGGAATCAAAACGCGATGGACGAGATCGAAGCGCTGCTGCGACAGCGCCACCGCCTCCAGGCCACCGACGATAACGATTTCCAGGTTCGCAGCCTGGAAGAAATGGCGGCCGCGCAGGAACAGGCCACGCAAATCATGGGCCTGCTGCTGGCCTCTATCGCTTCGGTGTCGCTGATCGTGGGCGGCATCGGGATCATGAACATCATGCTGGTGTCGGTGACCGAGCGCACCAAGGAAATCGGCCTGCGCCAGGCGGTGGGAGCCAAGACCAGAGATATCCTGTCGCAGTTCCTGGTGGAAGCCGTCACGCTTTCTTTGCTGGGGGGCTGCCTGGGGATTGGAATGGGAGTCTTAGCCAGTCTGGGAATTTCTTACTTTGCCGGATGGAATACGCTGGTGAGCCTGCCCTCGATCCTGGCAGCGTTCTTCTTCTCGGCCCTGGTGGGCGTGTTCTTCGGTTACTACCCCGCGCGCAAGGCGGCGTTCCTGGATCCTATCGAAGCATTGCGTTATGAGTAACAGCCGGATGAGTAATCCGCGGTGGCCCGCGATCTGCCCCGCTTCCGCACGCTGGTATTCCAGAATCGGACACTGCGGACACATGTACGGGTAGTCTTTTCAACACTCTGGCTCTGGCGCTTGGGATGCAGCGCTACATTGGATGGAACCAAGTATCCTGTCAGAATCGTTATAACTTCGAGGTTAGCTTAAGCCATGAATCAATCGAAACCCTTCATCGCCTTACTGTGCGTCCTGTTAGTCGCGGCGCCTGGCCTGTATTCCCAGCAGGTCAACGACCGCGGACCCATCTTGAGCAGCGAGAAAGAGCACTGGTATTCCGGATTTACGAAGAACTACCAGACCAGGTATGTTCCGCCCATCAACATCTCCAACAGCGGACGCGCCGACTCGCTGATCCGCTCCGGCAATCTGTACCTGTCGCTCTCCGATGCGATCGCGCTCGCGCTGGAGAACAATATCGACGTCGAGGTTTCCAGATACGCATATCCTCTCAGTAATGCCGCTCTATCGTCCGCGGAGGCCTCTAACGGTTCGGGCCTAAGCTACGATCCGGCGATCACCAGCAACGTGAACTGGGGCCATAACGCCACCATTCAGACCAATGCGATTACTGCCGGCGGAAGATCGGTCAATAGCGGAGACACACGAGTCAGAAACTTTGGCGTTCAACAAGGGTTGGCAACGGGCGCCACTGCCACGCTCGGGTTCAATAACACCA
>DATIRX010000545.1:0-7921 GCA_035469225.1 Bryobacteraceae bacterium | reverse complement strand
ACGAGCCTGTGATGGAAGCCAGCAGCAGCGTGCGTCGGATCATGCTGCGCATCTTAACGCGGCAGCCAGCCGGGATCAAGGCGTCACTTCAAATGCGGGACGTCCTTCTCATTCTCATTGCAGATGTATTCTTTGACTTCTTCGCCGGGAGCCAGATCCCAGCCGTCGCGCATCTTCCAGGGCTTGGTGAAGGTCCCGGGATCCTCGATCGTAACTTCCTTGACGATATGACCCAAGTCCGGGCGCCGGTACCGTTGGACGACGTGCAGCATCTCGGTATGCGGGAACACGCGGATCCAGCTTTGGTCGTTGAAGCCTACCGTGTCCACCACCAGCGTGTCGCGCTCCCAGCGGCCGATGGAGTCGCCCATCCAGCTCGGGAACGCACCATTCGCATGCGCCCGCCCGTCCAGGAAAATCTGAACCACGGCCGGAACGTTGCCTTCCCACAGGATCGCCATTACGGACGGAGTCTGGATGATCTTGTAGATGAACGGCGACACCAGGAATACGTCGCCCGGCAGACACGACTCCCCGGGATTTCCTGTGCCTTTCGCACGCCGCTGCTTGGTGATCTCCTCCGCCCAGGGCAGCATCACAGGAACATCCACATCTGGCGCGTTCCCGATCCACACGCCCGAAAAATCCGCTTTGCCGTCGCGGCCGCGCGGCGCCGGACCCGTGATGGGACCCTTGCCGCGCATCTTAACCACCAGCGAGAAGTCGTCGCCCGGCGTGCCCAGATTTCCGCCCCAGACCAGATGGACATTCAGTCGCGATGTTTTCCCCGCCTGGACCACGAGCCCTTTCTGCTCATATCGGGGGAACGTGAATCCAACGGGCGGAACCGTGACGTCGTAGGTTCCCGCCGGAAGGCGCGGGATCGTGAAGCCGCCCTTCACGGCGCTCACCGCTTCATACGTCTTCCCGGTGGCCGTGTTCCTGGCTTGCACCTGCGCCGTGGGAACACCGTCGCCGTTCGGATCGACGACCATCCCGCTGAGGCTGCCGGTTTGCGCCCACGCCAGGCCCGAAACACAAATCAGCATCGCCGTAAAACGCATACCTCATATTACTGGAGTGCTAGAATCGACGGTGCTATGCAGACCGCTGTGCTCCTCTGCCTTATGTTTTTCACCATCTCGCTACAGGCCGCCGACAGGGCCACCGCCGGAGAGTTCATCATTGAACGTCCCACCCTCATTTCTCTGGGATTCGAGTGGCACATCGATGGCGACGATAATCACAACGCCTCCGCGTCGGTCTTTTATCGCAAGAAAGGCGAGACCGCCTGGAAAGAAGGCTTGCCGATGCTCCGCATGGATCACGAGCGAATTAATGAAAACTCGCTCCAGTATGTGGTCCCCAATATGTTCGCCGGCAGCATCTTCGATCTGGAACCCGGCACGGATTACGAGTGCCGCCTGGTTCTCGCCGATCGCGACGGCGTGGACGGAAAAGCCGAGAACATCGTCACCGTCCACACCCGGCCCGAGCCTGTACCCGCGGCGGGAGGCAATGTCTATCATGTCTATCCTCCCGGCTTCAACGGGCCCAAGCAGCAGCCTGCCTTCACCGGATTGCAGGCCGCATACTATACCGGCGGCAATGGCGCCGATTACTTCAACAGCTATCCCGCCCGCGTGCAGCCCGGCGATACCATCCTGGTCCATGCCGGCCTGTATAAGGACGATCGCTACCGCTATGGCGCCCCCCTCGGCGGGATCTCCAGCGGGACCTATTTCCTGACGCAAAGCGGAACCGCCGAAAAGCCCATCGTGATCAAAGCCGCGGGCGACGGTGAGCCGGTCTTCGACGGCGACGGCGCCTACAACCTGTTCAACCTGATGGCCGCGAACTACAACTACTTCGAAGGCCTGACCATTCGCAACACCGAGCTGGCATTCTGGGCGGGCTATAAGAACATCACTGGAGCCAGCGGCATCACCATCAAGAAATGCAAGCTCGAAAACGTGGGGCGCGGCTTCTACTCAGATTGGTCCGGATCGAAGGATTTCTACATCGCCGACAACACCTTCGTCGGAAAGTTTCGCGCCGACATCCTGATGGGATTTACCGGGCGGACCTGGCAGAATCTTCCCGAGTTTGCTCCCAAGCTGCTTTCCGAATACGCCGTGAAGGTGTACGGGCAGGGACACGTGGTGGCCTATAACCGGATCATGCAGTTTCACGACGGAATCGATATCGCCACCTACGGCAATCCGGATGGCGCTCCCAATGCAATTCAGGACCGGCTGCCGGTTTCCATCGACTTCTACAACAACGACATCAGCAATGCGGAAGACAATTGCATCGAGAGCGACGGGGGCGCGCACAATATCCGCATTCTGCGCAATCGCTGCTTCAACATGGGCCATCGCGCGCTGAGCGTGCAGCCTATGTTCGGCGGCCCGGTGTACTTCATCCGCAACATCGTGTACCACGCGCCGGAGGGCGGCGCAGTAAAGTTCACCGCGTCCTCCTCGGGAATCGTGGTGTATCACAATACCTTTCTCGCGCCGGTGAAGCCTATGCTGCTGGCCGTATCGAACGTTCACTTCCGCAACAATCTGATCCTCGGCAAGAGTGAGACGCTCGAAACCTTCGCCATCGAATCCAATACCAACTACTCGGATTCGGACTACAACGGATTCCGTCCCAACGAACGCGCCGAGTTTTCGTTCGAGTGGAGCACGCCGCCTTTTTCGACGCGGGCCATCTTCCCGGGCGAAATGGGCAAGCTCGGGACGCAGCAGCAGGCCCAGCTCGAAGCCCAGTCTCGCGAGCGCCGCCGTTTTAAGACTCTGAAGGAATTCAGCGAAGCCACCGGCCAGGATCGCCACAGCGTGATCGTGGATTACGACGTGTTCCAGAAGGTCTCGCCGCCCGCGGCAGACCCGCGGACGCTCTACCAGCCGTCGGATTTCGATTTCCAGCTTCGCCCGGCATCCGCCCCCGTGGACGCCGGCGTTCGCCTGGCCGGCGTGAATGACGATTTCACCGGCCGCGCGCCGGATCTGGGCGCTCTAGAGATCGGCCGCCCGATTCCGCATTACGGCCCGAGATAGTGAGATTAAGCTCGTCCTTTTCCCACCATCCATCCGTGGGTGAATCTGATTTGTCACGAGTGCTTCGAGGCCGTTCGGATGCAAACATCCGTTTCAGCGATCTTCGAGGTCTTCTGCTGCGTCTGGATTTCGTAGAACGCGTGAAGGGCAGCCATCATATTTTCACGCGTTCCGGCATTGACGAGATTCTCAATCTCCAGCCGCGAGGTGCCTTCGCCAAGCCGTACCAGGTGAAACAGGTCCGTGGTGTGCTGATTCGGTATAAACTAGGTGAAGGGCCAGAATGACTAAGTACGAGATTATTCTCTACTGGAGCGAAGAGGACCAAGCGTTCATCGCGGAAGTTCCTGAACTGCCTGGTTGTGCCGCGGACGGGGCGACAAGGCAGGAAGCCTTGGCCAACGCGGAGCTGGTGATTGCTGAGTGGCTGGAAACCGCCCGGGAACTCGGACGACCCATCCCCCAACCCAAGGTCCGCCTGCTCTCAGCGTAGGGGTCGAGCACTCCCGGCCTGCATCAACTCACGGCGCCGATCCCTTTAGCGTGCTGAGATACGCCACCACGTCCGCGACGTCCTGATCGCTCAGACGGCCCTTATACGACGGCATCAGGCCCTTCACCAGTACCGTCGATTCCCGCAAGTCCGCTTTCAGGAACGAACGCAGCTTGCCCTGCGGATCGATTAACTGCACGGTGAAGTTATCGTGATTCAGCAGGCGGCCCGTGATCGAAGTGCCGTCTTTCATCACCACGCGGACCAGCCGGTTCGACGCCGCAACCTCCGCGTCCGGATCCAGGATCGAAGTTTCGAGCGCTGCCAGGTTGGCAGCCGCCGCCGCAGCGGGCGTAGGCGCAGGAACTCCCCGGCCGCCGCCTCCTCCGCGAGGAACGCCGATCTCGCTCAAATCCGGGCCGAGCCGCGATCCCGCGCCATTCACCCGATGGCAGCTCTGGCAATCGCCCTTGCCCAGGTAGATCGCTTTGCCCCGAACCGGATCGCCCGCCGGCTGTTGCGCGAGCAACACAACTCCCATCGCGCCGGACGCAAAGGCGGCCACGCAAAATCGGAAAGCTGGCATGGGATCTTTACCGCTGGCCGTGATGGTCGTCGTTCTGCAGCCGGTGTCCGTCGTTCTCGATGCAGCGGGGCGATTCTTCCAGCGGCTCATCCGTCGGCTTCACCACGCGCGGCGTGATGGTCCAGGGCTGGGCCAGCACTTTGGGATCTTCCACTGTTGCCTGCCACACCAGGTTGCCGCCGTCGCGCCACAGCCGCTCGGTCACATGCATCGCATCGGTGTGGAAATAGCCGTTCTCGCCGAACCAGGTATCTTCGACGAAATTCCTCACGTCCACCACCAGGACGTCGCCTTCCCAGTGCGCCACCGAATCTCCGTAGTGCGTCGGATTCGCATCGGCGCGATGCGGACGTCCATCAGTCGGGATCACGCGATAGGTATCGCCCGACATATCTTCGTACAGGAAGATCATCTCGTTCGGCATCTGGACGATCTTGCGCGGCGGTCCGATGCGCGGCACGCCCGGCCGTCCGCAGTAGAACACCGGATCGGTCCGGCTCTCGTGGTCGATCAGATCCTTAACTTTCGCCTGAAACTCGGGCTTGTAGACCGGAGCCGCCGTGAACGGCAGCGCGCCCTTCACTTCGCCCTTGGGCGCCCGGCGATTGCTCAAGTCCGCCTGCTTCACGATCACTTTCCCGTCGATCTCGCGCTTGATGCCGCCCGAAGGCAGATCCACCGCGTAGGCCCACAGCCCGCTCAGGTCGGGATGCCCATCCGCCGTGCGCTTTACCTTGGCATCCTGGGCAGGGATGAGCGCCGCCAGCAGCAATACCGCCGCAACTGCACTGATGATTCTTAGCGTCATAGTTATCCTTTTCTAGCGCTCGGGAATCTGTCCCGCCGATACAGTTTCGAGCGTGCTCCCATCGGGGAACGTGATCTTCTGCAGATACCCGTATAGCGACCCGTCCTTCGCCTTTACGCCATCCACCGTGATCATCTGGCCGGTGGCCTTGGCGATGTCGTTCTTGTTCACGCCCACGCGCCGGAACCACGCTGGAGGACTGCCTTCAAAGTGCCAGGCATCGATGCCTTTTTCGCCCTTGGCGTCTACGAAAATCGAAATGTGCGGATTGATCCAGTCCACCTTGGTCAGGGTTCCCGTCACCTGGATCTTTTTGTTCATGTCGAACACGGCGCTGGTGGAGTGGTGCGCCCACAGCGATCCGGCCGCGATCGACACCGCCAAAACCGTAAGAATCCTGTGTCTCAAACGCGTTCTCCTCCGATCCAGTCTGCTGCCCCGGCAGCCCGGTGTCAAGGGCGATGCGGAGTGCCGATCAGGCGCTCCTTGGTCATGTGCGCTGCGTCCTTTTCATTCTCCTGGCAGATGAACTCCATCAGTTGAAATCCGGGACGCCAGTTCACGGTATTGCTGGTGATCCAGGGCCTGGAATACGCACCCGGATCGTCGATGGTCACTTCGTATTTGAGCGTCAACGAATCCGTCCGCGTGTAGCGCTCGGTCAGATGCCCCTGCGGCGTCTGTGGATGCCCCGCCTGATCCAGCCAGGCTTTCCCGTTGAAGCCGATCACATCGACCACGAGGGTGTCCTTCTCGTAGCGGCCGACGGCGTCGCCCATCCATGTGGGTTTCACATCCTTGGGATGCTCCAGATTCGCGCGCAGAGGTACGCTCCGCCACAAGTAGTTGTCGCCTTCGAACAGAAACATCACCTGCTTGGGTGTCTGCACTATCTCGAACGCGTAGGGATCGAACATGTAGCGCGGCACCCCGACCGGCAGGCACTGCGCCTCGGGATCGTCCTTGGAGTTACTGGTCACGCGCTGGTTGAACAGTTCGAGCGCGGCGGGAAGAAACGGTACGGCCACTTTCACGTCGGCGCTCTTCACGCCTTTCCACCTGGTCTCGGCGATGTTTCCGGAGAAACCCGGATACCATGCGCCGTTGCCGCCAAAGTCCGGCAGCCCGTTGGCGAAATGCGGCGCGGGACCTGCCACGGGGCGGGGTCCTTGCTTGCTGTTGCCGGTTCCCTGCGTCGCGCCGAGGTCGAACGCTCCCGGATCCGGAGCGGTCTGTTGCCCCCACAACGGCGTTAGGGAAACCGTCAAACTAATCGCGAGTAACCGCATAACAGAAGCTATGGTATCCCGGAATCGAATGATCGTCCTGACGTATGTCCAGCACGCGTCCGCCGCCGCGCTCCAGCAGTGCGACCACCTCGTCGCGATCCATGCCGTTCATGTACATCGGCCGCTGCCTGGACAACAGCGCGGTCCACCTGCCCACGTTTTGCCGGAACGAAATCGGCCGGCTCGGATACTGAAACAGGAGCAATCCGCCCGGAGCCAGCACGCGCAGGAACTCGCGCATGTACTCCCGCGCATGGCGAGGCCGCATGTGCTGCAGGGTGATCCAGGAATAGATCATGTCGATAGAGCCGTCCGCGAAAGTTCGCAGATGGTTCTCGGGATTCCAGCGGTACTCGCAGCGCTCCCCCTGGCGGTTGTGCTCGCGCGCTAGTTCGATCATCTTGGGTGAGATATCGACGCCGCAGACCCGATCGAAGTGAGCTGCCAGAGCCTGCGTCAGGCGGCCGATGCCGCATCCGAAGTCGAGCGCGGTGCGCCGCGCAGCCGGAACTCCCCACGCCTCCGCCCGCTGCATGAACATGTCGACTTCGTGCGTTCCGGTGGCGAAGAACTCCTGCGCATTCCAGCGCCCCTCGGTCTTGGCCGGATGCGTGAGGATCGCCCACATCGGATCGGTGTGAGCCTGACGATCCCAGTAACGCTGAACCGTACTTAGACGCATTTAGGGACGGTGGTAGATCTGCTCGCCTGCCGTCACCGCCAGCTGCAGCCGGTTCTGCGGAGTCGGCAGAGGACAGGTGGCATAGTCGGTGAACGCGCAAGGTGGATTCTCAGCCTTGTTAAAGTCCATCTCAACGAAGCCGTCCTTGGGGAAGGGCGTGTACAGGAACCGCGATGCCCCGTAGGTGGTCTTTCCGCTGGTCTGGTCGCGAAACACGAACCACAGGCCGTCGTCTTCCTTCACCGCCTCCATCTTGTACTGCTTGCCGCCACGCGTGAACGTGACGTATCCCGGCGACTGATCCTTTTCTTTCACGCCAATCTCGGTATCGAAGGACACTTCATGCGGCGAGGGGATGAACTTCGCCTGGATCTTCCATGCCGGATCCACCGGATACCAGCGCAGGCCGGCGAACTTCCGGCGGGCCTCGCTGTCGTTGTCTTTGACGCGCACGCCGAAATGGTTCTCCCGCTCGATCACGAAGAACTTGACGCGCCCGAGCGCCAGCCGGTCGTATTGCGGCGTTACGTCCGTCTTAAGATCCATTTCCTTCAGCTGGACGCCGCTGGCCGGCTTGAAATGAACTTTGCCCTTGGTTAGCGCGATGGTCCCCACGCGGGCCGGGAGGGAATCCGGCAGCGGTGCATCGGCCTTCGGGTCGGAGCCCACGGTATTGACGCCTTCGTGCAGCCAGTGCAGTCCAACCACCGTCAGCCATCCGTCGTCTGCCTTGAGCTTGGCCTCGCGCCCGGCCCGCCACTGTGCGATCTCTCGCTGATAGGTTCCGGAATCGGCTGCCAAGGCAGCCACCGCTACTACTGTCAACCCGGCCATGCGCATCCTGCTCACCTATGCGCTATGTTATCAGGCATGCACGCCCTGCCACGCCGAGGATTCCTGTTTGCCGGGGCAGCTGCTCTGGTCACGCGGTTAACGGGTCAGACGGCTGCATCCCGCGAGACTTTAATCGAAGACGTCGTTACCGCCAACCGCAT
>DATIRX010000544.1:0-8838 GCA_035469225.1 Bryobacteraceae bacterium | reverse complement strand
GGCCGTGGACCGTCGTCATTGAAATGGGCAAGACCAAGGACGACCGCCACATGATCTTCGATTCCGCCTGCCACGAGGGCAACTACGGTATGACCGGCATCCTGGCCGGCTCCCGAGCCGAAGAAAAAGCCGCGAAGAAGTAAGCCTGTTGCTTGCCGTTGAACGGCCAATCCCTGCTACACGCTACCGCCCGGCGGCGCGCCCGTCCCGTTAGAACCCGCGGATGGCGTGGTGAGAATCATCGCAAAAGAGCCAAATTCCAAGTCTTTTCGAAAGGTTTTTCCGAATCCTGCCGATTTGAGATCATTAGGATAATCCGAAAATGCTTCACCCCGTCGTCCGCGGCCTCACGCTGTTCCTGCTGATCTCCCTATGGTCGTGCCAGCGTTCGGCCCCCACGGCGGCAGCCCGCGAGAACGCTACGAAGCCGGACATCGTGCCCCGTCAACGAGGCGCCGACGACGTGGCCCGATTCATCGCCGGGCTACCCGGCACGATCGGCAGTCCCTTTGCTGCTCTTGAGGCGACCGACACCTGGAACGAGCACCGCCGCCTCCTTGACGAGACCTGGCACAAGACCGAATCCTCCTTGATTAGCGGGCTGCAGCAGTTTCAGCAGCAGGAACTCAGCGCCGCTCTGCCGCCATCATCCCCGGTCTTTTATCCCTTCGGCGGCCCGGATGCTCTTACTCCCATCCTCTGCTTCCCGCAAAGTCCGGTCTACGTAATGGTGGGTCTGGAGCCGGCCGGCACTTTACCCAGCCTGTCTCAAATCGAAAGAAAGGGCGTGCCGAAATACCTGGCTGAAATGCGCGAGACGGTCGCCTCCGAGCTGAGCCGTAGTTTCTTCGTCACTCGTCAGATGGACCGCGAGTTTCGGGGCCAGGTCACCGACGGTCTGTTGCTGCCCATTCTGCATTTGTTAGTGCGCAGGCACAACTCAATTCTAGGCTTCCGCTATGTCCGGCTCGATGAACAAGGCCAGGTGATCGACCGGACCGCCGACTATAAAGCCCCAACCCGCTTCGGAAATAAGGGCGTCGAAATCGAATTTAAGGCGGACGCGGAGTCCGCACCGCACAAACTCTATTACTTCTCTGTCAATCTCTCGGATGAGCGGTTGCGCGAGAATAAGCCGTTCTTGGCTTACCTCTCCGGGCTGAAGGGAACCACCACCCTGCTGAAAGCGACCTCCTACATGACCCACAACAAGGAGTTCTCTTTGATCCGGGATGGGATCCTGGCCAACAGTTCCGCCATCCTGCAGGACGATTCCGGCATTCCCTACCGCTTCTTCCATTCAGGCACCTGGAAGGTGCAGCTCTACGGCGAGTACCAGCGCCCCTACGGAAGCTTCCGCTGGCTCGAACAACCGGATCTGCGAAAAGCGTATGAATCGGGCGGAACCAAACCCCTGTCCGTTCGGGTGGGCTATGGGTACTCAAGAATTGCGTCCAACCTGCTCTTAGCTAAGAAAGTAAATTCTGTCGCCTCCACCCTCCCGCTCCCCGCTGCGCGGTGAAACAACCTCCGTCAGACCTTGACCTCCGAAAAGCCATCGGCTGGACTGGCATTCTCCTGTCGCCGGCTCTCGCGGACTGGCCTCACCCCTTACGCGGGCTGGTGCGTCGCGGCACGGAAAGTATTGTTGGAGCGGTGATCTCCCGCGAGCCAGTTCTTCAGGTCCTGGTGGGCCGTGATGCGGCGCTGTTCACTGCCTGCGGCAGCTTCGACATTGTCGACGGTAAGTTCCAGGATCATACCGTTTGGATCCGTCGCGTAAACGGAACGGCAGTAGCCGTGTTCGAGCACGTAGAAGTTCGGTTCTTTGAAGCCGGATTTCTTGAGGCGGGCTTCCACCAGTGCTTGCGTTTCAGCATCCACATTTACCGCGATGTGATGGAATGGCGATGCCGGCATGCGGGGGCCGAACAGGGCCTGATCCTCAGGGTGTGCGAACTGAAAAAACGCCAGTGCACTGCCGTCGGCCAATCCGAAGAAGCAGTGGCAGTAGACCCGCTCCTTGCCGAATAACTCATCGGATTCGCACCACGTCGCGACTAACGGCATGCCGATCAGGTCTTCGTAGAAGTGGCGCGTCGCTTCCATATCACTTGTCACATAGGCGTTGTGATGCAGGCGTGTGGGTAGATGAGCGGGCATAACTTACCTCTGCGTGGCAATAGCACCTGGCGTGCCACTGTAGGGACGCTGATCTTCTCTTCGGCGAAGTCTTTGATTTGGAATGGGAGTGTCTCGAATGGGACGAGAATGCCGACGTGTCAGACCGAGATGAGAATCCATCAATTGTGCGCAGTCACCCAGCGGCTGCGTGAGAACGCACAGACACCGGGCTCACCGGAAGGCCGGACGGCCCGCGCTGCGGAACGTCCGAAAACGCCGTAAGACATTGACAAAGCGTGGGCGTGCCTCCAATCCATGCCGTGCATTCACGCGATCGCATCCAAACGGCTCGATTCTTGCTTGTGGATCCAAGGTCGGCGGCATCTTAACTAGGCAATTCGTCGGGAGAAACGCGTGAGCGGGGAACACTGGACGATGTGGGAATCTCTAAGACCGTTTTTCGAGTGGTCCGACAATCTCCGCCTCCTGGGACTGGCGATGCGGACACAATCCAGCGCCCTGCTGACCGGCCATCTCGATTCTTATATGGTGCGTAATTCGTTGAGCAAAGGAGATCTCAAATGCCCTTAAAACAATACGTCCCGATTTCACTTGGTGTTTTCGCTCTGGTCATTCTGACGGCGCGCTATTACTCGGTCCCGGTTGCGCCGTTCGCACTTGTTCTTTTCGTCGGGGAGACGATCATCGGCTTGCAACTGGAAGATCAGAAGATCTTTCGGTTCCTGGAAGAACTGGCGCGATCCCTAAAGTCCAATCTCACGCCCCACTCATAAGCGTTACGTCACAAAAGGATTAACCGAATCATGCGAGCGAAAATCCTGGTGGGTTGCGCGGCCACGGTATTGGGCGTGATCGGGATGTCGGGCCAGGCCCAGAAGCCTGCTTCGCCCACCACGGTTACTTCGGCGGCGGCGGAGAAGGCTTTCTTTACTCAATACTGTTATGGCTGCCACAATCAAGCGGCCAAAGCTCGCGGCGTCGAGTCCGCATTGCGCACCACGCTCGACAGCCTTGATCCGGCTCACATCGATCGGGATCCGGAACAGTGGGAGAAGGTGGTTCGCAAGCTTCGCGCCGGAATGATGCCGCCCTCGGGCATGCCGCGCCCGAAACCTGAGTTCCTCGAATCGGCCATCGTGTTCGCGGAGAACGAACTGGATCATACCGCGAAGCTGTATCTTCCCCCTCCCGGCCTGCACCGCATGAACCGCGCCGAATACGCCAACGCGATTCGGGATCTGCTCGACATCGAGGTCGACGTGGGTAAGTTCCTGCCTTCCGACGATTCCACCCGCGGCTTCGATAACATCGCCGGGGCCCTGGGCATTTCCCCCACGCTGCTGGAAGGCTATGTCTCGGCCGCCGGCAAGATCAGCCGTCTGGCAATCGGCAACGTGAGCACCCCGACGCAGACCACCTATCGGGTAGCCGAAGACACCGATCAGGACTATCACATCGAAGGCATGCCTTTCGGCACGCGCGGCGGCATGATCGCGCAGCACGAGTTCCCGGCCGACGGCGACTACCGCATCAAGGTTACCCCTATCAGTAAAGGCAACATGGGGAACACTAACCCGTTCGGTGAAATCCCCGACGAGAAGCTGGAAGTGGTTTTGGACGGCGAACGTCTGCATGTATTCGATTGGGATCGCGACCGCGGGCGCGGGGACGGCACCTTCGATTTCAGGTTCCCGGCCAAAGCCGGCCGCCACACCGTGGTGGTGACGTTTTTGGCGACGAACTACGCGCCCGGAAGCGACCTGAATGAGCACTTCCTGCGCAGCACCATCGAAACCGGCGGCCTGCCCGGATACCGGTTCTTCCCGCACGTCGGCAAGTTCGTGATCGATGGACCTTACGAAGCCAAGGGAGCCGGCGACACCTCGGCCCGCCGCAGGATTTTCGTATGCAAGCCCGCCAGCGCGGCCCAGGAAACAGCTTGTGCGCGCCAAATCGTCACCAGCCTGGCGCGTAAAGCGTTCCGCCGGCCGCTGACGGACAAGGACACGGAAGCCCTGCTGGGCTTTTACCAGCGTGGGCGGAATGGCGGGAACTTCGACAGCGGCATCGAGATGACGCTGCGCCGGATCCTGGCCGACCCGGAATTCCTGTTCCGGCGGGAAACCGAGCCGGCCAGTCTAGCCGCCGGCCAGACCTATCGGATCAGCGATCTGGAGTTGGCGTCGCGCCTGTCGTTCTTCCTTTGGAGCAGCATCCCCGACGACGAGCTGTTGAAGCTGGCCAGCCAGAATAAACTGCACGAGAACGCCATCCTGGAACAACAAGTCCGGCGCATGCTCAAGGATCCTCGGTCCAGGCAACTGGTGAGCAACTTCGCCGGCCAGTGGCTCAGCTTGCGCGCCCTGCAAGCCCAGACTCCAGTGCCCTCCATGTATCCGGATTTCGACGACGTTCTGCGCCAGGCCATGCGGACGGAAGTCGAGATGCTCGTGGCGAGTGTGATTCAGGAAGACCGTCCGGTGACCGATCTTCTGGACGCGAACTATACCTTCCTCAATGAACGGCTGGCTAAGCAATACGGAATCCCAGGTATCTACGGGAGCAATTTCCGGCGGGTCACGCTGCCGCCGGAATTCGACATGCGCCGCGGGCTGCTGGGAAAGGGCGCCTTTCTGACGATATCCTCGAACCCCGACCGGACCTCGCCGGTTCATCGCGGCAAGTACACGCTGCAGATCTTCCTGGGTGTGGAGCCTCCCGCTCCGCCTCCGAACGTGGTGATCAAGATCAGCGCGGAGGGTAACGTCCATGGGGGCACGAAGCCGACCATGCGGCAGCAGATGGAGATCCACCGGGAGAACGAGCCGTGCAAGAGTTGCCACAAAATCATGGACCCGATCGGATTGACTCTCGAAAACTTCGACGGGACCGGAGAATGGCGTTTGCTCGATGACGGTAGTCCGATTGATCCTTCCGGCCAGCTGGTGGATGGCACCAGGCTGAATGGCATCGCCGACCTGCGCAATGCCTTGATCAGATACTCGCCGCAGTTCTTGCGCGTAGTTACCGAGAAGCTCATGATCTACGCCCTGGGCCGCGGGACGGAATACTACGACATGCCCGTGGTGCGCGCCATTGTGCACGCAGCCGAAAAAGACAACTTCCGTTTCTCTACGCTGGTGACCGGCGTGGTGAAGAGCCAGCCGTTCCAGATGAACCAGAAGCTGGATTCGGGCGGGAATGGACAGGCGGTCGCCCTCCGCTAACGTCGGGCAGCGAGAAAAATGAGAGGAGACATACGCAAAATGAACGTTCGTCCCAGAGGACTGGTGGCTGCTGCAGCTTCGGCGGTATGCCTGGCCGGTATTGCCTTCCTACAGCCCGCGGATGCGCAGAATCCATCGGCGCCGAAGGCCGACGTTGCAGCCGCCAAGGCAGCCACGGCCAAAGGCCTCACCGCCGGCGAGTTTTTCAAGAATGTGACCACCAGCACGCTCAAGGGACTCACTCCCAGCGATTTTCTGGGAGCCATGGGTGTCATGACGGCCGCAGTGGGCTACGACTGCTCCAACTGCCACCCCGGCGCGGGTACCGACAAATTCGACTGGGTGACCGACAGCGTCCCTCAAAAGAGAACCGCCCGCAAGATGGTGGAAATGGTGGCCGTCATAAACCGCCAGAACTTCAGCGGCGCCCAGCAGGTGACCTGCTGGACCTGCCATCACGGGCTGGACCTGCCTACAACCTCCGTGGCACTCGACAAGCTCTACGGTGAGCCCAACGACGAAAAACGCGACATCGTCGCGACGGGCCAGGGCGTACCGCCGGCCAGCCAAATTCTCGATCAGTACATCCAGGCCCTGGGCGGAGCCCAGAAGCTGAACGGTCTCAAGAGCTTCATCGCCACCGGACACAGCGAAGGCTATGCCGGTCTGGGCGGCAACGCCGCGTTCCAGATCTTCGCCCAGGCCCCCGATAGCCGCGGCATGTGGATCAACTTTCCGGATCATCCGGACCGCGGAATCGGCGCCTGGACCTACGACGGCAAAACCGCCTGGATCAGCCAGCCTCGATCCCTTCTCGGAGTGTGGGAGTTGACCGGAAGTGATTTGGCGGGCGCGAAGCTCGACTCCGTGCTGGCCTTTCCGGGCCAGATCAAGACTGCCTTCCCGAATTGGCGCGTGGGACAGGAGGACACGCTCCACGATCGCGCGGTCTACGTCGTCCAGGGCAGCGGGCCCGGCGGTTTATTGGGCACGTTCTACTTCGACAAGGAAAGCCACTTGATGCTGCGCTACGTGCGCCAGACTCCGTCGCCCGTCGGTCGCATTTCGATTCAGCAGGATTTCGACGACTACCGGGACGTGAACGGCGTTAAGTTTCCGTTCAAGTACTCTTTCCTGTGGCTCGACGGCCGGTTCACAGCCACACTCAGCGATGTGAAAGTGAACGTCCCGGTTCAAGCGACGAAGTTTACCAAACCCTAAAGCGGACAGGATCCATACTCATGGCCAGAATTCTAGGTGCGGTCGCCACCTCCCACTCACCGACGATAGGTTTTGCGCTGGATCGGCAGAAACAGGACGATCCGGCGTGGACGCCGATTTTCCAGGCCTACCAACCCGTCCGACGGTGGCTCGCCGACAAGAAGCCGGATGTTCTATTCCTCATTTTTAACGACCATGTCACTTCGTTCTTCTTTGACCACTACTCCCATTTTGCTCTCGGTATTGATGAGTCCTATTCGGTAGCGGACGAAGGCGGCGGTCCCCGCGCGTTATCGCCCGTCCGGGGACACGCAGACCTGGCGCAGCATATCGGATCCGCGCTGGCCGCCGACGAATTTGACATGTCCTTCTTCCAGGACAAGCCTTTGGATCATGGCTGCTTCTCGCCGTTGTCCATGCTGTGGCCCCATGAACCGGATTGGCCCGGCGCCATTGTTCCTTTGCAGGTCGGCGTCCTTCTGTTCCCCATCCCTACGGCGCGGCGCTGCTACCGGCTCGGCCAGTCGCTGCGGCGGGCGATTGAAAGCTACCCGGAGGATCTCTCTGTGGTCATCGTCGCCACCGGAGGCTTGTCGCACCAGGTCCATGGTGAGAGAGCCGGATTCAATAACCCCGCGTGGGACATGCAGTTTCTGGAGCTGATCGAAAAGGATCCGGAGAAGCTCACCGAACTGACCCACGCCGACTACGCCCGGCTGGGCGGACTGGAAGGCGCCGAAGTCATCATGTGGCTGATCATGCGGGGCGCCCTGTCCGCAAATATCAAGAAGATCCATCAGAGTTACTACCTGCCTACGATGACGGGACTGGCGACAGCGATCTATGAAAACGAGGCGATCCAATCGATCGCGGGCGAGCCGGCGGCCGACACGGCCCGCGGGTACCGAAGCCACATGCAGCACCAGCTCGACGGTATTGAAAAGCTGCAGGGTACGTATCCCTTCACCTTGAGAGCCAGTGTGAAGGCTTATCGCCTCAATAAGTTTCTTCACCGGATGATCGACCCGGCTCACCGGCGCTGTTTTCTGGCAGATCCGGAAGCGGCATTCGAAGCGGCCGGACTGATTCCCGAGGAACGCGACATGGTGCGGCGGCGGGACTGGCGCGCGATGATCCACTACGGCGTCATCTTCTTCATGCTGGAAAAACTGGGCGCAGTGGTGGGCGTTTCGAATTTGCACATCTACGCCGCCATGCGCGGCCAAACGCTGGAGGAGTTCCAGAAGACTCGAAACGCCCCGGGCGCTCTGTACTCGGTCGCGGGGAACCAAGGAGACGGGCTGGCTTGGGATAAGACCGCCTTGGCTCCAGCCAGTGCCGTTCGAACTAGACAAACTCAAGAGGGTTGAAGAATGCGGTCAAAACCGGACTTAGTTCCCGATTGCGATGTTCATGGCGAGCCGATGTATCGGGACGAATCTCCCGCCTGCGCGCTGGGTCTGAAGGGCAACCGTGACGTACTCGTCTGGCGGTGTGCTTGCGAGGGATGCGGGCGCTACTTCCACGGTACGGTTGGGTATCGGGACTGCCCCCGGCCGTCCGCAGCGGTAACTCCGACGCCGCATTGTGAGCACGAGGCAGCTTTCCTGGTCGTGCAGCGGGCCCTTGGCTCGTACATCTGCCCGGTCGCCGGCTGCGGTACGGCTCAGGTGTGGCAAGCATTGTCGAAGCAGTTGAGTCTCCCTGGGAAACCGAGATGCTCTTTCTGCGATAGAGGAGAGGAGGCGTTGGGCGGGCTGATTCCTTCTCCCTTGAACGATGACCCTTTAAAGCCGTCCTGTTACATCTGCGCTGAGTGTGTCGTGGCGTGCAACATGATCATCGAATCCACCACCCGCGATCACGATTCGCCGCCAGGGGGCGTCACGCAGCAGGCTGCACGGAAGCTGGCCCCGCAAAAATGACGCGCAGCTGTCAGGCAGATTCAATTTCCTGATGAGACACTCGGCCTGCACAAATCTCTTGAACCTTCCGGTAAAGCCGGCGGCCCTTTTTCATAGGGGGCGGCCAACATAATCGGACAGGATCAGAGCTACCCAAACAGCCAGAAGGGCGACAACCACTGTCAGGCTCCAGAACAATTCGCGCTTCGTACTCATGCTATTTCCCCTCGCATGGTAACTATGCCTGCGCAGCACCAACTCGCCCCCCCACTTGAACTGGCCGGGTTCCGTGCTCGAGCCGGTAAGGGCATTTGAGTCGCCAGGGCGAATAGTCCAGGAGA
>DATIRX010000543.1:0-6607 GCA_035469225.1 Bryobacteraceae bacterium | reverse complement strand
GAGCCACGCAGATCGGCGCCGATCTCCAGCTGCTCAGTGAGCCCGGCAACGGCACCACCGTCTCCGTCGTGCTGCCTGCGGCAGCGGGCCGCGCCGCGCACGTGGAGAAGGCTGAGGCATTGTTATGACGGAAGAGCCCGCCATCCGGGTTTTGTGCGCCGACGATCATCCGCTGGTCCGCAAAGGCATCGCGTCCATTCTGGCGAACGAGCCCGACGTGGAGCTGGTGGGCGAGGCCGGCAATTGCAGGGAAGCCGTGGAGCAGTTCCGCAAGCTCCAGCCGGATGTGGTGCTGATGGATCTCCGCATGCCGGAGATGAATGGAATCGAGGCCACCCGCCTAATCCGCAGCGAAGCGCCGGAAGCCAAGATCATCGCGCTGACCAGCTACGACGGCGATCAGGATATCTACCGCGCCATCGAAGCCGGCGTGCGCGGTTACATCCTGAAGGAGATGGTTCACACCGACGTCCTGCGCGCCATCCGCACCGTGCAGGCCGGCAAGCGCCTGATGCCGGCGGAAGTGGCCGAGCGTCTGAGCGAATACTTCCCCCAAATGGCCCTGACGCCGCGCGAAGTGGAAGTCCTGAGCTTCGTCGCCAAGGGTATGGCCAACAAAGAAATCGCGCACCAGTTGGGCACCGCCAGCGGAACCATCAAAATGCACATCCAGAACATCCTGGCCAAGCTGGACGCCTCTGACCGCACCCACGCGGTGACCATCGCGCTGGAGCGCGGAATCCTGCATCTGGATTTCTAGCGCGCGCCCTGGATTCGGGTGGCCGGCATCCACTGGTAGCCAAAGGGATCCACCAGGCCTGCCGTGCGTTCGCCGTAGACCTGATCGGTGGGCGGCCAGAGCGATGTGGCGCCGGCTTCGATGGCGCGCTGGTACGCCGCGTCGCAATCCGCGACGTTCATGTAGAAACTGCTCGCCAGAAAGTCGGGCGATTCGCCCATCTCGAGCACCGCATCTCCGATCCGCGCGACTGCGTGCATCACCCGGCCGTCATGCTCATAGACGGCCAGCTCCTCGGCGCCGAATGCGCGCTTCAGGAAATCGATGAACGGACGCGCCTTGGCCGGATGCAGATAGGGCACAACGGAACCGGCACCCTGGGGGGCGACGTTCGACGCAAATCGAGTAGCGATGTACCAGTAGTTGCCGACGGAGTCTTTTACGAACCCGGAACGTTCGCCGTAAGGCCGGTCAGCGGGTTCACCCAGGGAAGTGCCTCCGGCCTGGATGGCGCGATGGTAGGTGGCGTCGCAATCCGGGACGAAGACATGAAACGCCCCAACGCGCGAGGGCGCTTCCCCGGACTTGAAGTCCATGATCAGGACATCGGAGTCACCGACTCGCAACGCGGAAACGAATCCGTCGCCATGAGGATGCCGGGAAGTTTCCTCCGCATCGAGGGTCCGCTTCAGAAATTCGATCAACTCGGCCGCCTTGGGCACGGCGATAAAGGGCGTGACGGTTCGCAAACCTTCACGAACCGGTGCAGCAGTAGACGCGGGCATAGATGCTCTCCTTTGTAAATCGGCTCTCAAGCGTTTCTGGAAACTTTCGTCGGGCAGATGGCGCAGGCCGTCCGCGATCTCGGCCAGCGCAGCGAGCTCGGGATCGGCGGCCGGCCGGGCGCCCGCCAACAGGCCGTCAATGATTTGATCGAGTTGTTCGTCGAGCGCGCGTTCAGGCATGAGCGCCCTCCATCTGAGCCCGAAGATTCTCGATGGCCCGGAGTTGCAGCTGCTTCACGGCGCCTTCGCTGCGGCCCATCTCGCCGGCGATCTCGCGAATGCTCTTCTGTTCCACAAAACGCATATGGATGACCCGAAATTGCGCCTCCGGCAGACGGTCCACCAGTTGAAACAGCATCGCGCTGCGTTCGATCTCCTCGGGACCGGGCCGGGCGGGCTGGTTCAAAGTGTCTGCCGGATTTCCAGTCTCGCGGCCCGAGCGCTGCCAGTGATCCGCCACCGCCCGCGATGCGATCCGCAGGAGCCAGGCGATAAACGGTACGCCGCGCCACTCAAACTTCCGGATCCCGGCCAGCGCTTCGCGAAAGACTTCGGCAGTCAGGTCTTCGGCCTGATGCCGGTCGCCCACGCGGCGGGCGATGTAGGCGTACACCCGATAGAAGTTCTGCTCGTACAGATCGGCGAAGCGGGAGGGATCGCTCTGTGCGGCTTCCACCAGCAGGCGATCGTCTTGGTCCGCACGCATGTCTCGTCAGGGTAATCCGCCGGCCGGGGCAAAAAGTTACGGCCGCTTTTTCGGCCGTTTCGCCGGCTTACGCTGCCGGTTGGTCCAGGCGGTCCGCAGCGCGCCTTCCAGGACATCCGGAGTGACCTTGGCCAGCCGGACGAGAGTGGCTCCGCGCTCGCCCCACTTGTTGGGGACGGTTAAGAAGATATCGGGCGCGTCTTCCATCATCCCTGCTTGCTGCTCCGGCGTGAGCAGCAACACACCGCACCCCTCCCGCTTGTAGGCCAGCGTGGCAAAAATCTTGCCGCCCACCCTGAAGTCGGCCACTTTGAAGTGAACCCCTTCGGCCGTGTCCGGCAGGCTGAGGGCAAGCCGTATGAAATCTGCTTCTGTCACGGTACTAGCATATGCCGTTTGGCGGCCGATTCACTGGACTTATTGGAGTCGAAGCGCAGTTCGGAAGCCTGCATAGTCAGATCAGCGGGGATGGTGATTCAACCCAAAACGGAGGCGGCCGGCGCGGTTCGGCTGGCGCTGGCCGGCCGGATGACGGCAAACGCGCTGGGGGAGCTGCGGCGGGCGATTGATCGCGTCCGGCGCCGTCGAAGCCGTGTGCTGCTCGATCTAAGCGAAGTGACGCTGGTGGATCGCCCGAGCCTGGCATTCCTCGCCGAACAAACCCGGGACGAGACGGAGCTGATCAACTGTCCGGCCTACCTGGAGTCCTGGATCAAGAAAGCGGACCCTCAAGCCGGCGGATCGGCAACCACCAGCACGGACGCCGACACAGCGTGACGAACTCCGTCAATGGTGGTGCCGAAGATCAGGTCCTTTAAGCCGGTGTGTCCGTGAGCGCCCATCACCACCAGGTCGGGCTGCAGTGCGCGGGCGGCCCGGATGATTTCAGCCCGAGGGCTGCGGCCATGGACGATCTGAAGGTCGGCTTCCAGTCCGCTTCGCTTCAGTGAATTCACGATGTCCTCCAGGTACTCCTGGCCGGAGGAGACTTCGGCAGTGGACGCCAGCGGTCCGAACAACTGGCTGGTGGCTCCCTCTTCGACGTGGAGCAGGTGGATGCCGGCTCCGTGGAGACGAGCCATCGCGGCGGCGTGCGCGACTGCGGCCCGATCCCGGTTGGAATGATCCAGAGGAACCAGGATGCTGCGATATCGAAGAGGCGGAAGATCGGTGGCGACCGCTGCTCCGGGGTGAAGCTGCGGAACAGGCTGAGGGCGCGGGCGGGCGAAGGTCACCCAGCCCAACAGAAAGACCACGCCCACTACCGCCGGGATGACGAACCAGGCTCGCCAAGGCGCGTCGGAAACCCACGGGGTAATGACGCTAGCGGCCAGCCGGAAGTTCAGTGCGATGATGAGCACGGCCGAGGTCCAGGCCAGAACGTTGACCCAGGTGCGGTTGGCGAACTCGCCCATGCGGCTGCGGTCGCTGGTAAAGCGGATCAGGGGAATGATGGCGAAGGGGAGCTGCATGCTCAGGATCACCTGGCTCAAAATGAGCAAACGATAGGTGCCCTGATCGCCGCTGGAGTAAACCGTAATCACCGCGGGAACGATCGCGACCGAGCGGGTGATCATGCGGCGCAGCCACGGCCGCACGCGCAGATTCAAGAATCCTTCCATGACGATCTGGCCGGCGTAGGTTCCGGTCAGCGTGGAGGACTGGCCGCTGGCCAGCAGCGCAATCGCAAACAGCGCGCTGGCGAAGGCCGTTCCCAGCAGCGGGGCCAGCAATTGATGCGCCTGTTGAATCTCGGTGACCACCGTGCCGCTCTTGAAAAAGACCGCCGCGGACAGAACGAGGATGGCGGCGTTCACGATCAAAGCGCCGTTCAGGGCGATGAAGGTATCGATGAAGTTGTAGCGGCAGGCGATCTTCTTTTCCGCCGACGTCTTGCCGATGCGGCGCGTCTGCACCAGCGCCGAATGCAGATACAGATTATGCGGCATCACGGTGGCGCCCAGCATGCCGATCGCGACGTACAGGCTGGCATCGTTCAGCCGCGGGACCAGGCCGGATGCAACCGCGGTAAAAATCGGCTTTGCAAACCACAGCTCGACCAGGAAACACCCCGTCACGATCAACACCAGAGATAGAATGATGGCTTCCACCAGGCGGATGCCGTAGCGCGTCAGCCAGAGAACCAGGAAGGTGTCCAGGGCGGTGAGCAACACGCCGGTGGTCAGCGGAATGTGAAACAGCAGGTTCAGGCCGATGGCCGCACCGAGCACCTCGGCCAGATCGCAGGCGGCGATGGCGATCTCGCACAGCATCCATAGCGAGTTTGAAACCGTACGAGGATACGCCTCGCGGCAGGCCTGGGCCAAATCGCGTCCGGAAACGATGCCGAGGCGGGCGGAGAGCGTCTGCAGGAGAATGGCCATGGCATTGGACATCACCAGGACCCACAAGAGCTGGTAGCCGAAGCGCGCGCCGCCTTCCAGATCGGTGGCCCAATTCCCCGGGTCCATGTAACCGACGCTGACCAGATAGGCCGGTCCGGCGAAGGCGAACATGCGGCGGAAGGCCGTCGGCCAGGCCGTGGTAACGGAGCCGTGAACTTCGGGAAGGGAAGCGGGACCTGCTAGCTGCGGTTTCATCCCCATAGTTAACTATAGTTCAATCCCTAGTTCGGCGGGGCATCAGGCGCCCTTTAGGATTTCCCGAGCCGCGTTGTGGCCCGGAGCGCCCATGACACCTCCGCCTGGATGGGCTCCGGATCCACACAAGTACAAGCCTTTCACCGGCGTACGGTAGCGCGCCCAGCCCGCCAGGGGACGCAGCACGAACATCTGGTCCAGGCTCATTTCGCCGTGGAAGATATTGCCTCCCGTGATCCCGAAGCGCTGTTCCAGATCCCAGGGAGAAAGCGTCTGGCGCTCGACCACAATCGACCGGATGTTGGGGCAGTATTCTTCAATCACATCGAGAATGCGCTCCGTGTAAGGTTCGCGTTCCTGCTCCCAGGTAGTGCCGCGCAGGGTGTAAGGTGCGTACTGCAGAAAAATTCCCATGATGTGGTGACCTGGCGGCGCGAGCGACGGATCGTACATAGTGGGCATGGTCATCTCAATCAAAGGCGAGCGCGAGGGCCGGCCGTACTTGGCGTCATCCCAGGCGCGCTCGATGTATTCAACCGATGGGCAGATGTGCATGGTGGCCTTGTGTTGAGGCCCGGGATTCCCGGCGAGCGCTTTGAACACGGGCACGCCGCTCAGCGCGAGGTTCATCTTGAGTGAAGTTCCCTCCGAACGGAACTTGCGGATGCCGTCCAGGAAATCCCCCGGCAGATCGCGCGGGTCCATGAGTTGGAGGAAGGTGCGGCGCGGGTCGAGATTGCTGGCGACGATGGTCGCGCGAATTTCCTCGCCGTCCAGCAAGGCCACGCCATCGACGCGGCCATCGCGAACCAGAATCTTCTCAACGGGCGCGCTGGTGCGGATCACGACTCCGCGGCTGCGCGCCGAATCGGCGATCGCGTTCGACACCGTGCCCATGCCGCCGCGCACGAATCCCCACAATCCGCGATGGCCGTTGACGCCGCCCATGCAGTGATGGAGCAGGATGTACGCCGTTCCGGGCGAGCGCGGGCCACCGTTGGCCCCGATCACTCCGTCGGTGGCGAGCGTTACCTTCAGCTGCTCGGATTCAAACCATTCGTCCAGAAGCTCGGAGGCGCTCTGGGTGAAGATTTTCACCAGTCCGACGATTTCGGTCTTCGAGAGTCCCCGCAGGCTCCCGAGCAGTTTCAGGTAGTCGATGAAATCGCCGATGCCGGCCGGAGGAAAGTTCGGGGGCGTCGTCAGCAGCAGAGATTCGGCCACCATGGCAAGACGCTCCAGGTGCGCTTCGTACTTCGGATACGCTTCCGCATCGCGCTGGGAGAACTTGGCGATTTCGGCCAGCGTCTTGGCTCGATCCTGCCACATGAATAAGTGGGTCCCGTCGGGAAACGGCGAAAAGAAGGCGGGATCCTTGGCGTCCACGCGGTATCCGAAACGCTCCAGCTCCAGATCGCGGACGACTTTTTCCTGCATCAGGCTGGCGAGGTAGGAAGCGGTGGAGACGCGGTAGCCGGGCCAGATTTCCTCGGTGACGGCGCAGCCGCCGACCAGCTCGCGGGATTCGAGCACCAGGACCTTGCGCCCGGCTTTCGCAAGATAGGCGGCGGTGACCAGGCCGTTGTGCCCGCCGCCCACGATGATGACGTCAAACTCTTTGCTCACAAGTCTTCCATGATAGCGGGGGCTGGAGCATGACCCCCCGCTTGGGTTCGTTTTGTTGTGGCGCTGGACAGGAGGTCCGCGGAAGGTTCCGCAGACCTCCCCAGCTGATTGAGACTAGTGTTGGATTTGGCCGAGTTTTTTCCCATTCAGT
>DATIRX010000542.1:0-8349 GCA_035469225.1 Bryobacteraceae bacterium | reverse complement strand
CGAGCAGGTCCGCCGGCGCTACGGCGATGCGGCGGATTTGTTCCTGAAAGTGTACCCCGGCGGATCGGACGAGCAGGCCAAGGATTCGGCGTTCATCGCGGGCCGCGATGAGATGGCCTGGGTCATGCGGAACTGGGCCCGCATGGAAGCGAAAACCGGGAAGTCCAAGTCGTACCTGTTCTTCTTCACGCATCAGCCTCCCATACAGGCCAGCGCCAAGGGTGGGAAATTCGCGCCCGGCGCACGCGGCACCGCCGTGCACACTTCTGAAATTCCGTATGTGTTCAATCATCTGCGCGGCAATCGCGCCTGGACCGACGTGGATCGCCAGGTTGCCGATACCATGTCTTCCTATTGGGTGAACTTCGCTGCCACCGGCGATCCCAACGGCAAGGGCCTGCCGAAGTGGCTGAACTACGACGAGAGCAAGAATAAAAGCGCCATGGAATTCGGCGATAAGCCCGCCATGGCTCCGCCGCCGAATGAGGCGCAGCTCGCGCTGTTCCAGGGCTATTACGACAAGTTGTACGCTCACTAAATGCGTGTACCTTTCGCGCTTCTGACGGCGATTCTGTTGCCGGCGTTGCTGGCTCAATCGAATAGAACGCCCCCCGGCGACTGGCCCATGTTCAATCGCGATCTGGCCGGCACGCGCTACTCGCCGCTGACCCAGATCACCCCGGCGAATGTCGCAAAACTCACGCAGGTATGGTCGTATCGCCTGCAGCCTGCGAACTTTCGTTTCGCCACGGCGGGCGGCGCGGCGGAAGTGGTTCCCATCGTGGTCGGCGGCGTGATGTATATCTCCACCCAGACGCGCGTGGCGGCCCTGAACCCGGAGAACGGGAAGGAGATCTGGTCTTACGATGTCGCCGGTGGACAGGCTTCTCCGCGCGGCGTCGCCTACTGGCCCGGCGACCGCCAGAATCCGCCCAGGATCCTGTTCACCGCAGGGCGCAATCTCATCGCGCTCAATGCCGCCAGCGGCAGACTCGATCCGGGTTTCGGCAAAGAGGGCATCCTCGACATGGTTGTGCCCTACAACGGCGTGCCGACCATTTTCAGGAACCTCGTCCTGGTGGGCGCCAGCACCGGAGAGCGCGAAAACGGTCCTCCCGGAAACTCCCGCGCCTTCGATGCCCGCACCGGAGTCAAGCGATGGGAGTTTCAATCCATCCCCGGCCCCGGCCAACCTGGCCACGAAACGTGGTTGAGTGACGGCTGGAAAGATCGCTCCGGCGCGAACACCTGGGGTTGGTTCATGACCGCCGACGAAGCGCGCGGCATGATCTATATCCCCCTGGGCGCGGCCGCCGCCAACTACTACGGCGCGGACCGCCCGGGCGCGAACCTTTTCGGCAATTCGATTGTCGCCGTGGATGCCAACACCGGAAAGTACAAATGGCATTTCCAGGTGGTCCACCACGATCTGTGGGATTACGATCTGCCCCCGGCTCCCGGCCTCGTCGACATCGTGAAAGACGGCAGGAACATCCCGGCCCTGGCGGCCATCGGCAAGTCTGGATGGATGTTCATCCTGGATCGCGTTACCGGCAAGCCCGTATTTGGCGTCGAGGAGCGTCCCGTGCCCAAGGGCGACGTGCCCGGTGAATGGTATTCGCCCACCCAGCCGTTCCCGTTGAAACCGCCGGCTCTGGCGCGGACCAGTCTTCGGCGGGAAGATATCGTCACTGCCGGCGACACCACGCCGGAACACGCCCAGGCCTGTCTGGAACTGTGGGAGAAGAATCTCTTTTACAACAATGGTCCGTTCACGCCATGGCTGTTTCATGAGGACGGCGCTCCTCCGCGCGTGACCATTTCGTTCCCCGGCGCCACGGGCGGCGCGAGCTGGGGCGGGATGGCGTCGGATCCCAAGTCGGGTTACATTTTTGTCGAAACCAAGGACAGCCCGCTCACCGGCTGGATTGAGAAGAAGAAGGAGGGCACCCGCTACGAAAATGCGAACCTCCCCTACGATCGCGTGAACGGCACTGCTGGCTCATTCAGCGTGAACAACCTGCCGTGCTACAAACCGCCATGGAGCCGCATCATCGCGGTGAACGCCAACACCGGCGACATCGCCTGGCAGACGACGCTGGGAACCAATCCATCGCTGCCGGAAGGCAAGCGCAACGTGGGCGGCGCGGGCAGCGCGGGTCCCATGGCCACCGCGAGCGGGTTGGTATTCGTCGGCGCGGCCACCGACAATCGCCTGCGCGCCTTCGATTCGAAAAGCGGCCGGGAACTGTGGGCCGGCCAGCTCGACCGTCAGGGCAATGCGGTGCCGATGACCTATCAGGGCAAGAACGGGAAACAGTACGTTGCCGTTACGGCTTCCGATACGGTGGTTGTGTTCGCGCTGCCGTGATGCTGCCCCCGCCGTGACCGGCAGGGCTTGCTCGTTTCAGCCTCAATCCGTCCATCCCAGCCGCGTCTGTAAGGACGCGGGCGCTTCGGTAGGGAATCTATTTCCCCACCAGGTGCGGACCGCTGCGGTCGTTCTCCGAACAAATAAACTCGATCAGGTCGGTGTCGGGCAACAGCCGGTGCGTCACTCGGACCGTGAACGGCTTGGTGTACACCTTGGGATCCTCAATGGTCACGTCGGTCTGCAGCGTTCCATAGTTCAGCCGCCGGATGCGTTCCGTCATTTTTCCGGATTCCGTGAGCGGGCTGCCGTCGATATCCAGCCATACGTCGTCCCGGAAACCAGTGGTTTCCACCACCAGCGTGTCGCCGTCCCACTTGCCGACCGAGTAGCCGTACCACCAGGGCTCGACGTCTTTGGGCAGCGGCCGGCCGTCGGTGAAGATTTGCCGGATGCCTCCCTGGGCTTCGTACAGCATCACGATCAGGCCGGGCGTCTGGATAATTTTCCGCGGCTGCGGATGCATGTGCAGCTGCATCAGGCCAAGCGGCAGGCAATGCGCGTCCGGATTGTCTTTGCTATTTTCCGACCGGCGCTGCTTCAGCAGATCCGCCGCCCACGGCAGCATCGGCAGACCTTCCTTGAATCCCGAGCCGACATTCTTGAACGTGGCATTCGGAGGAGTGCCGGGAGGTAGTTCGGGAGGAGGCCCGCCCTTAGGCGGTCCGCCTTTCGGACCGCCCGGACCTCCGCGTCCGCCGGGACCGCCGGGACCGCGAAGGTCCCAAATTCCCGAGAGATCCGGATGACCGTCGGGCGCTTTAGGCGCGGGAGCATCTAGAATCACTTGCCCTTCGGGCGTACGGGGGGCGCCGGCCGTACGATAATTCGGCCACTGCGCTGCGATCGGCAGGGCGGCGAGAGCGATAGCCGCTGCCGTCAGACTGACCAAGGGCTTCATGCGTGCATCCTTACTGTCCGGGATTACTTCCCTGTGAATCATACTACAGATTAAGTGGTTTAGAATCAGGTCTTCGTCGCGGAGGTGTTGTACGCGCAGAAACTGCCGATAGTGCAAATAGGTCTCGGAGCATGACTGGACAATTGGACGAACAGGTGATGGATCGCGCGCTGGCGCTGGCTCGAGTGGGTGGGGATCTGGAACTGCTCAAGGAGATCGCAGCGCTGTTTCTGGACGAATACCCCCTGGCGCTGGACGACATGCGCAAGGCGCTCGCCGGGGGCGATGCCAAGCTGCTGGACCGCGCCGCGCACGGACTCAAGGGCTCGGTCGCAAACTTCTGCGCGCGCAATGCCGAGGATGCAGCTTTTCAGCTGGAGCAAATGGGACGCACGCAGAAACTGGACCGGGCTCCGCAAACCTTGGCGGCTCTGGAACAGGCGCTGGCTAGTCTGCAAGCCGAACTCGCGTCACTGTAGGACCGAAAGGTCTGTCCCCTTTTTCTTGAAAAGTAACAACGCACGCGTCATCTCGGGCTTGTTATCATGAGATCTGAAACGTCCCATGCTAACCGCAGTCACCGAAATCGTGTGTGCGCACAGCCCGGATTCCGATGACGCCTACATGTTCTACGCGCTGGCGACCCGGAAAGTCCGGAGCCCTCTGCTCACCTTCCGCCACGTCCTAGAGGACATCCAGACCCTGAACCAGAAAGCCCGGAACGGCGAGTATGAGCTGAGCGCCATCTCCTATCACGCCTATCCGTATGTCGCAGATAAGTACGTTCTGCTGGCAGCCGGATCCAGCGTGGGCGATGGGTACGGCCCTATGGTGGTCGCCACGCATCCCATGGCGCTTTCCGATCTCAAGGGCAAACGAATCGCCATCCCCGGCCTGCTGACCACCGCGTACCTGACGCTGCGCTTGATGCAGCCCGATTTCGAACCGGTGGTGGTTCCCTTCGATCGCATTCTGGAAACCATCCAGGAAGGCGGCGCCGACGCCGGCCTGGTGATTCACGAAGCCCAGCTTACCTACGGCCGCAGCGGCTATCACAACGTCGTCGATTTGGGCCGCTGGTGGAAAGATACCTACGATCTGCCCCTGCCTCTGGGCGCCAACGTCCTGCGGCGCGACCTGAACCCGGAAGTTGCCCGGGAAAGCTGCCGGCTCATGCGCGAGAGTATCCAGTACGCGCTGGATCATCGCGAGGAAGCGTTGAATTACGCCATGCAATTTGCCCGCGATCTCGACCCTGGTATGGCCGAAAAGTTCGTGGGTATGTACGTCAACCACTTCACCGTGGATTGCGGGGAGCTGGTACCCAAGGCTGCCCAGAAGCTGCTCGACATGGGGCACGAGGCTGGGCTGATCCCGCACCGCGTTCAACTCGAGTTTGTACGGTGACACGCTTTACACTTCTTCTTCTTCTTTCCGCGATTTTGACGTTTGCGCAGGCTCCTGCGCCCGCGCAACAGCCCGCCCAAGGCGACACCAGGCAGCGGGTCCGCGCTGTGCGCGACATGGCTGGGCAGGGCCAGGACGCTATCCCCAACATCGCTCCGTACCTGCGCGATATCGATATCACCGTGCGCCTGGAAGCGGTGAAGGCGCTGGACGAAATCGGCGGACCCAAGACCGTGGACGCGCTCGTCGAGGCTGCGCGCGACAACGATCCTGAAATGCAGATTCGCGCCACCGATGGATTGGTGAATGTTTACCTTCCGGGATACCTCAAGACCGGTATCACGGGCAGCCTTTCGCGGGCCGGCAATTCGATCCGCGCCAAGTTCAGCGACACCAACGACCAGATCATTGACCCATACGTCGAAGTGCCTCCCCCCGTGATCCAGGTTCTGGGTCGGCTGTCCCGGGCCGGATCCAGCCTGGAGAGTCGCGCCAACGCTGCGCGCGCCGTCGGCATCCTGCGCGGCCGGGCTGCCATTCCGGATCTGCTGGAGGCGCTCAACTCCAAGGACAACCGCCTGATGTATGAATCGCTGGTGGCGATTCAGAAAATACGCGATCCCGCCGCGGGGCCTGGTGTGGCATTCCTGCTGCGCGATCTGGATGAAAAAGTTCAGATTGCGGCAATTGAAACTACGGGGATGCTGCGAAATATGGGTGCCGCGCCCGATCTGCGCCAGGTCATCGATCGTGCCCGTACCGCCAAAGTCCGGCGGGCAGCGCTGGGCGCCCTGGCCATGCTCAGCGATCCGGCCGATCATGGCGTCTTCCTGCGTTACTTGAATGATAAAGATGACGGCCTGAGGGCCGCGGGTGCCGAGGGATTGGCTCGGCTGAAAGATCCCGCGGATCAGCCGGTTGTTGAAAAAGCCTTTGAGGCCGAGCGCAATTCCAACGCCCGGCTCTCCATGGCCTTCGCGGTGGTCTCGCTGGGGAATCGCCAGATGAGCGAATTCAGCCCGCTGCAGTACCTGGTGAACACGCTCAATTCCAAGGCGTATCGCGGAGTGGCCATCGCGTTTCTCACCGAGCTGGCGCGCGATCCCGCCATCCGGGAAGCCGTTTATCCGGTGCTTACGCACGCGACGCGCGATGAGAAAACCGGGATCAGTATCGTCCTGGCGCGTTCCGGTGAGCGCGACAGCGAACCGTATCTCGACGCACTGGTCAAAGATCCGGATCCCGAAGTCATGCAGGAAGGCACCCGGAGCCTCCGGACATTACACACACGTATACCCTGATCGCGGGGTTGGAAACGGCCGCGGAGTTGGGAAGCGCCCGGCGGGCCCTTACTTGGCCTTCTTCTGCTTCTGTTGTCCGACGCGGATCTTGAACTGCTTCGCTTGGGCTTCCTGGTACGCTTTCCAGTCAAAGCGCTGCGCGGCGTCCGAGAGGTATTTGTTGACGTCGATGTCTTTCGGCAACACCGCCATGAGAGAAGCGGACATGCTGCCGTCCGGGCTGGTGATGCGATAGCGCTTGACGTTTGGAATAGCCATGACTCATTTAGAATAGCACGGCCGCCTCTATGGTTTGAGCGGGTTCGCCAACCGCCACTGGATGTACCGCACCAGGAACTCGCTGTCCGTTCGGGACATCATGAAATCCAGGGCCGCGGCCACTTCGGGAATAATGGAAAGCGCCAGGCGGCCTTCGATGGAGAAGCCGTCTATGATATCGGCGATTGCCACTTCGTGATCGTTAGAGGGTCTCATAGTGAGCGCAAGACCTCCGAGATCTCCGAAAGTGTTTCAGCTACTATAACACGCAAGCGCGATCATCAAAACAAAATCTTTCGTATATGATCTACTTGGCATTCGCCGGCTCCAACACCACGCGCACCGCCTCGAAGGAGCCGTCTAATGCCGTCTCCGCGTCCACGGCCACCGGTTGCCCCGATGCGACGGAGGAGGCCTTCATCTCGCGGCTACCGTCTTTGTCTTGAGCGACGAACTTGGTCTTGCGGGTGATGCGAAACTTCATCTCATGCTCATCGTCCATGCCTATCGTCAACAAACCTTTGGTAATCGACTTTACGACTCCATGGGATGTGGCGTAGACTCCTTTCGGCGCCTTGGGATCCCTGGACAGTGAGCCCCGATCCGCGGCAGAGCCGCCGCGCCCTCGGACGGGAGCCCGCTCCTGCCCCCAGCCCAAGGTAGACAGCGCGCAAACGCAAATTCCAGCCGCAATGACTTTCAGGAGCACGTAGTATACCTTCGTGGATCCGGCATATGTCTTTGCGTTTCCGATTTTTCCCTCAGGATGCGCTCGCCAGGATGCGGCGGCGGAAGACTTCTTCATCCATCACGGACGGCGCTGCCGCCGCCAGAATCGCTTCGCGTTCCGCGGGAGGATAGATCAGCTGGGTATTGATGCGGCGCTTGATCTCCTTGGCTTGGCCGCCGGTGGCCTGCACCGTTCGTTCCCAACCTGTGGTCAGCACCGCGCCCGCATCGCCCAAGTCCAGACAAGTGGTGTACAGAGGCTGCCGGTAAGCCTGTAAAGGCAAGCCCGCCAGATCGGCGGCCGCATTATGCCCCGCGAACCGCCCGGTCACCTGTGCGTGCTGGCAGGACTGCAGAATGGCATATCCTTCGGCAGCCATTGCATGCGCCACGTCCCCCGCGGCGAATATATGTTCGGCTCCGGATACCCGCAGCTCGGGCGATACCGCGATTCGCCCCATTGCGTCGACCGGTGTCGAAGTCTGCGCCGCGACCTGTGCAGCCAGCGGGCTCGCGCGCATTCCCGTGGTCCAGACCAGCGTTTGGCAGGCGATGCGCTCCCCGGTGGATAGAACCACGCCGTTCGAATCCACATCGGCGATGGTCGCGCCCGTGCGCACCTCGACTCCGGCGGCAGCCAGCGCGTCGCGGATGGCGGATTTGGGACCATCCCCTAAGCTCGCCCCCACGCGATCGGCTGGATCTACCAGCATGACGCGGATCGCGGCGCTTCCAGCCAATGCTCGCAATCGTGATGGGAGCGATGTCGCCAGTTCGATTCCAGTGAAGCCTCCGCCGGCGATCACGACCGTCCACCGGCCCTCGCTTTCCGGGCCCGTGGCCAGCTGCTGCAGGTGCCGGTCGAACTTCGCTGCGCCCGCCAGCGTGTCGATATCGAACCCGTGGGACCCCGCGACTCCCGCGGGCCGCGCCAACTGGCTTCCAGCGGCCAGAACCAGCCTGTCGTAGGGCAGGGACTCGCCTGCAGTGTGCAGAACCGACTTGGCGATATCGATCGAAGTCACTTCGGCCTGGCGGAACTCGACAGCAATCGTGTCGAGTCTAGGCACCAGCGGCACCGACATGCCGGAGGGTTCCTGCTCGTACAGGCGCGGCCGCATGACCAGTCGATCGTCGCGCGAGACCAGCAGGATTTGGAGCGATGCCAGCGACGGGGTGTCCTGCCGTAATCGTTCCGCGGCGGCCGCCGCCCAGAATCCGGCGAACCCTCCGCCCGCGATGACCAGGCGCTTCATGCTTCGGCACCAGGGCGCAGCTCGCGGTCGAGCCATGCGATGTAACTCTCCGCCCCATCCACCACG
>DATIRX010000541.1:0-3358 GCA_035469225.1 Bryobacteraceae bacterium | reverse complement strand
GAAATTCTCCGCAAACTGCAACGCCAGGCGACCGGCTGTACTACTAAATCTTTGTTTCTTTGCGCGGCGCGACGATTCTCTCATGCCGCCTTGGGAAGTTGATTCAGCTGATTGACACTGGTCCGGGCGGTAGTGAGAACGGCCACGAGGATGACACGTCCGGAGTCGGTGACCTGATAACGGTGGGTGCGAGGCACCTTCTGAATCAGTCCATGTGCCCGCAGCAAGCGGAGTTTTCGGCTGATGGCCGAGGAGCGCCGCCGGCGGTCCGCTAGCGACTGGGCTTGTGTGGTGTACAGCGATTTCTGGAGGTCGCGATTGCGGAGGCCGTTGATCAGGAAATCACCCTGATTGATCGCGGCGAGAAGTTCCTTGTCATCAGCCCAGGGACGTATGCCGCGAACTTTCCGGCCGCCCCAGTGGGCAGATTTCTGAATGCCCGCCGTTAACTCCTCTACGCTGCGGCTGTCGTCCACGCTGGCCAGCGCGTGTAGCAATCGCTCGTTGGCCTTTTGCGACACTTCGGCACGGCGATGCAGATCGGCGATGCCTTTCCGCAAGGGCCGCCACTGAAGATCCTCTTCCGGCCCTCCCTCTTTGGACCGGTATGCCCGGAAGTCTTGTACCGCGTTGATGGTGGTTTCGGCTCCTCGCAGCACGCAGCCGATCTCGCTGTACGCCTTGTCGTAAAATTTGGCTGAGTTACCGTTCATCCGGTACTTGACTCGTTCGCCCTCCTGGCGGCGTTTCAGATCCGTTTCCAGCGTCCCGTTAAAGTTGGCTGGGATGTCTCCGGACTGATTCACCCTTCTGCCGAAGTAACGCATCACGTCGGCGCTGGAGAAGCTGAGCATGCCGTGCCGCACCAGCAGCGGCATCAGCCGTTTCAGAAAATCCGCCTCCCGGAACACGATGTCGGTCGCCCATTCCGACTGGTAAGCCGTCCAGTAATAGGTGGCCGGATAATGCTCGAAGAGGCTTTCGTGCAGCGGATTCAACTGCCCGGCCAAACCGTTCAGCAACTCCGCCCAGTTGATTTCCAACTGCCGGTGCAACAGCCTCTGGGCTTCTTCATAGTCCTCGATCCAGACGAAGCAATTGCCCTGCTGCCGGTACTGCAACCCTTGTTGGTCCATTTGACGGGCCAGCCATTCTCGTCCATTCATTCCCACCTGAATGTTGAATGGGAACCAGGTCTGAACACGCGCATACATCCATCCCACTTGCGCATGGATCTGGTATTGGTAAAGCACCTGGCAGGGTTTCGTCCGGCGAACCAGGTGGGTGCCCCGGTGCTCGAATGAAGGGCTGGGTTCCACGTTGCTGAGTGCGCAAACCAATCCACTGGCCACCCCTCGCTCAGTTGCCAATGCACGCGCGATCTCTTCCTTGTCCGCCGAAGGGTCGCGCAAAAACTCCACCGGGAGCCCCTGCTCCACAAACGGCTGGACGCTCGCCTGCTTCACCTTCTGGCTTACGTGCTTCACGTGATCCAGGTAATCCTTGAACAGGACGTGGTTCTGCCAGAGGTATTGCTCCATTCCCTGCGCCACCACGGACTGCAAATTCTGATCCCACCAGCCGTAGTTCAGCCGCCGCAGCGAACCCCGAAACACCAGGCGGTCAAAGCCGCTCAGCATCCCATTAATCTGATCCCGATACTTGTTGATAAACTCTTGCACGGCGTTCTCCCTCTTGTGCTGTTCTGTGCCGCTGATTTGGAACTTCAACGACACAATAGTACAAATGGAGAACGCCGATCCTACACGTACTCAGTTTGCGGCGAAGCCGCGCTGTGGTTCTGTGAATTGGATGTAGGATGTGGGACGGCGGAAGGCCCGGCTGGTCTTCTTCAAGGAATCACCGAATCACCGAACCCTCCGCAAGACCAAACCAGGGAGTCGGGACACTCCTGGAAAGGCTTCCATGCAAATCCTACACCCATTTGCCGGCTCCATCCGGAGCTACGACGAAGAAATCTCCGATCCTAATCGATACCGCCCGGACCACTGCCCGCAATGCGAGGCCAAGCATCCTCTGACCGGTCATGGATTCTACTGCCGCACGTTCGTGGATGCCGCCTTCGACGGAGTCATCCGCGTCCGCCGTTATCTGTGTCGCTCCTGTAAACGCACCGTTTCGTTGCTACCCGACCTGGTCCTACCCTGGCTCCGTTTCAGCGTCTCCGTGATCGCACTCTATCTCGTCGCCCGGCTACTCAACGGGCTCACCCTCGTGGCGGCGGCCCGGGCGGCCGCACAAGCCGGCATGCCTTACCAGCGCGGCCAGTTCTGGGTCCGCCGTTTTCGGAAACAAGCGTCAGCACTGGGTCTGGCACTGGCACCGCTGGCGGCGACGACCATAGTGGCGGTGGACTTCGTCTCCAGAGCCCTGCGGATGCTCGAATCCATCGGCTGGATCGCCGCGCACCGTTTCCTGTTTTCCCAACTGCGCGCCCACCTGCTGGGCTGGCCCGCGTGTCTCGCTCCGGCAGGGCGACGCATCACGCTGGCCGCCGCGAGCCCTACTTCCTGAGGGTCCCCACAGAGCATTTGCATGGCGGAAGACCGCCACTCCGGTTATCGTTCGGGGCACGGAGGTTTTCCCATGGATGCCAAAGCCGAAAAGCTTGCTCTGTTCAGGTATGGCGCGATCGCGTCTCTAGTGATTGAAACTCTTCCCCGCGGCGACCTCACCCGCCGTGCTCAGGAGATTGCCGCCCGCCACTTCGACATCCCCGATTCGAAGCGGACGGCGGTTTCCGTCGATACCTTGCTGGATTGGGCGGGCCGCTACCGCAACGGTGGCTTCGAGGCCCTCGCGCCCAAGCCGCGCCAGGACCGGGGCCACTCCCGCGCCGTCACCCCGCAACTGGCCAGCCTCATCGAACGCCTCAAACGCGAAAACCCGCATCGCACCGGGACCACCCTGTTGCGCGAACTCGCTCTGTCTGCCGGCAAGGACGCACCCGCCATCTCGCCTTCCACGCTGTATCGCTTCCTCAAACAACGCGGCCTCTCGGAACGACAACTGCTCGCACCCCAGCCGCACAGAAAGTTTGAAGCCGAGTTCAGCAACCAGATCTGGCAGGCGGATATGCTGTTTGGCCCCTGGGTCCAACGCCCCAATGGCGGTCGGATCCAGGCCCTTCTCCACGCCACGCTGGATGACGCCAGTCGCCTCATCCCGCATGCGCAGTTTTACACCAGCCAGGGACTCGATGCCTCGCTCGATTGTCTGCGCCACGCCGTGGCCCGTCGTGGCGTGCCCATTCGCCTGTACATCGATAATGCGAAGATCTATCGCTCGCCCCAACTGGCACGGATTTCGGCATCCCTCGGCACTTTGGTGATTCACT
>DATIRX010000540.1:0-11530 GCA_035469225.1 Bryobacteraceae bacterium | reverse complement strand
AACCAGTGGCTTGGGGGTCGAAAAAACGCCGGAGATCAAGACCGCCTACGATGCACTATTGAATGGAGTAGAGGTCGGCGAAACCATACACACGACGGACTGTCCTGGACTGGACTTGATTCCAGCGGACAAGAACCTGGTGGCCGCAAATCTCGATTTGGTGGACCTTCCCGACCGGGAGTTTAGGCTGCAACACGCGATTCAGGGACTTCGACAGAGCTACGACTATATTTTGCTGGATTGCCCCCCGGCGCTTGACCTGCTGACGCTCAACGCCTTGGTCGCGGCCGATTCGGTCCTCATTCCAATCCAATGCGAATTCTTTGCACTGGAGGGAATCTCGCAACTCATTGACACGATTGAGCGAGTCAAGGAATCGTTTTCACGCCCCCTTAAGATCGAGGGCATTCTGCTGACCATGTACGACGAACGCACCAACCTCGCGCGTCAGGTTGCCGAGGATCTCAGGGAATTCTTTAACGATCAAGTACTTACAACGGTGATACCCCGCAGCATTCGCCTCGCTGAGGCACCCAGCTATGGGAAGCCAATTCTCATGTATGATCCCCGTTCTCGGGGAGCAGAGAGCTATATCAGACTGGCAAAGGAGATCCTGGCCAATGAACAGCGCCAACGACAAACAACGCAAAGCGCTGGGTAAGGGCCTTTCTGCTCTCCTCCCCGGCCGCGGTCAAGCGAACACCGCCGGGGTAGCCACTGCGGCCGCGCCTGTTACCACTTCCAGGCCGGGCACACTTCCCCTCAATCTGATTCAACCGAATCCCATGCAGCCGCGCACGGTGTTTCACCCGGATGGGCTGCAGGAGCTAGCTGCATCCATACGCGCCAACGGCATTATCCAGCCTCTCATTGTCCGCCAGCTTGGCGACAGCTACCAGATCGTGGCCGGGGAACGCCGCTGGCGGGCCGCCAGACTGGCCGAGCTTCAGGAAGTCCCTGTGATAGTTCAAGATGTTGCCGATCGTTCGATGCTGGAACTGGCGCTGATCGAAAACATCCAGCGCGAAGACCTGAACCCGATCGAGACCGCCCACGCTTTCGAACGGCTTGCCCGGGATCTCGGACTTTCCCAGGAAGAGATAGGCCGGCGAACCGGCAAAGACCGGACCTCCATCGCCAACATCGTTCGCTTACTGAAGTTGCCCAAGGAAGTGCAGCTCTTGGTGGCGGAGCGCCGACTCTCCATGGGGCATGCCCGCGCGATTCTGGGTTTGGCCACAGCCGAAGAGCAGATTCACCTGGCAGAAAAGGCTGTTGCGCTTGGCCTGTCTGTACGCCAAGTGGAAGCTCAGGTTCAGGAAATAACCTCGGATCGGGAAAAACCCGCACACAGCTCTCGCAAGGATTCGGCGCAGGACCCCAATGTGCGCGCTGCCGCGGAAGAACTGGAGCGCGCTCTGGGTACTCGCGTCAGAATCATCGAATTGAGCGATCAACGTGGTCGGATTGAGATCGAATATTATTCCCAAGCGGACCTGGATCGCCTGTACCAACAGATCGTCGGAGAACGGTAATGGTGCCGGCGGCTGGACTCGAACCAGCGACCTACGGATTATGAGACCGTCGCTCTAGCCACCTGAGCTACGCCGGCGTTGCTTTACCAGCGTAAGGACCGCCGCTGGAACCTGTCAAGTTTAGTCTACAATTTCTCTAGTGAGCGCACCCGTTGTTGAGTTTTCGAACGTTTCCAAGAGTTACTCGATCTACGCGGCGCCGCGCGATCGATTAAAGGAACTCGCCACGTTCCAAACACGCCGCTTTCACACCGAGTTTTGGGCGCTGCGCGATGTGAGTTTCGATGTTCGTCGCGGCGAAACGTTCTGCGTGGTTGGAGAAAATGGCTCGGGCAAGAGCACGCTTCTGCAAATCTGTGCGGGAATCATGGCCCCGACCACGGGTACGGCGGTGGCGAACGGGCGCATCGCAGCGCTTCTCGAGCTCGGCTCGGGTTTCAACCCCGAGTTCTCGGGCCGTGACAATGTATTTCTGAATGGCGCGATACTCGGCCTTTCCAGGAAGGACATGGATCGCAGGCTGCCTGAAATCGAAGCGTTCGCCGAGATCGGAGCTTTCATAAATCAGCCCGTGAAAACATACTCGAGCGGAATGGTGGTCCGTTTAGCCTTCGCCGTCGCCATCCATGTGGATCCCGAAATCCTGCTGGTGGACGAAGCTCTGGCGGTGGGGGACGTGTACTTCCGGCAGCGATGCATGCGCAAGGTTCATGAGCTTCGCCAGCGGGGCGTCACCATCCTGTTCGTTTCTCATGCCACCAGCGACGTGAAGGCCCTTGGCGATCGAGCCATGTGGCTCGAAAAGGGTATTGTGAAAGCCCTCGGGAAGACCGATCTGGTCGTGGCGCAATATCTCGCCGCAATGTCTGAAAAAGACCGGGTGTATCAGGCGCATGCGTTCTCGGTGGAGGAAGCTCGGACGCTGCCAGCGCCTCAGGAAATCGTCGAAGAGATTCCGAACATTGACCACCGCTTTGGCGACGCTAAAGCGGAAGTGATTGGAATCACCGTCTTGGATGCGCACGGCGCGCGGGTTGGTTTGCTTCAGCCGAATTCTACAATTGTAGTAAGGATCAGTGTGCGGGCCAAAGAGAATCTGGACCGGCCCATTGTCGGATTCATGTTTCGCAATCATCTGGGCGTCGATTTTGCAGGCACCAACACCGCCCGCGAGGGCCAAGACCTGCCTCCGATGCTGGCCGGTGACGTTTGCACCGTGGATTTCTACCTGGATCTGCCTGCGTTGTACGCTTCTTCCTTTTCCTTCTCGCCTGCGATTGCGAATGGATCGTTGGACCATTACTCCATGTGCGATTGGATCGATAACGCAGTCGTCCTGCAAATGGAGAAAACCGACCAGCCTATGTACGGCCAGTTTCATCTGGGGTGCCGGATCAAGGTGAATGCAAAGTTGGATAGCGGGGTCGTAACCCCGTGAGTGAGTTCACGGGGGAACGCGTAATTCCCGGCGAGGTGAATGACGATTTATGGGCCGAACACGTGGCCCGCTACGCCTTCGCCGCGCGCTTCGCTTCCCATAAGAAAGCCCTGGATCTGGGATGCGGCACCGGTTATGGAACCGCGCTGCTGGCTCACGCCGCCTCCTCCACCGTGGGCGTCGATCTGGCTCCGGAAGCCATTGCCTACGCCCTCTCGCATTACAGTTCCGCGGAATTCTTGCAGTGTTCAGCCGTTGCTGTCCCGTTCCCGCCCGCTTCATTCGATCTGGTCACGGCCTTCGAGCTGATCGAGCATCTTCCGGACTGGCGTGCCCTGCTGGCCGAAGCCCGCCGGGTTCTGCGTCCGGACGGTCTCCTGATTATCTCCACCCCCAACCAGCGCTACTACGCGGAAACGCGCGCCAAGGCCGGTCCAAACCCGTTTCACGTTCACGAATTCGAATACGGCGAGTTCCGCTCAGCACTCGGCGCATTCTTTCCGCATGTACAAGTCCTGTTTCAAGATCGCGTCGAGGCTTTTGCATTTTACGACGGCGCTCAGGCCCCCGGAACCGAAGCTGACATCGGCGGACACGCTGGAGATCCGCACACCGCGAACTTCTTCATTGGACTTTGCTCCTGCGCTCCTCTTCCGCCTCTGGCCGCCTTTTTGTATGCTCCCCGCGCCGCCAATCTCCTGCGGGAGCGCGAGGAACACATTCGATTACTGGAGCGTGAGCTCACGCAGGTGCGCTTGTGGCTCGAGCAAACTACGACCGATCGCAATAGCCTTCTGGCGGCTCATTCCGAACTGCAAACGCAGTCTGAGACGGCACAAGCGCGCGCTGCTCAGATCATCGCCGATCTGAATCAGGAGAATCAGCGCAAGACGCAATGGGCCATCGACACCGAACAGCGCCTCACCGCGGAACTGGCCAAGCACACGGCGCGACTCGCCGAAGCCGTCCGCTTGCTGGATCGCGCTGAAGCCACCGTGATCGAGCGCACGGACTGGGCGCGGGGGCTCGAAACGCAGCTCCAGGCGACCGCCGCACAGCTCGCCATGATCCGGCAGTCCCGATGGCTGAGATTAGGCCGTCAATTGGGACTGGGACCACACGTCGCAAAGATCGACCAGGAAGCCACGAAATGAAGGGTTTCCTCGCGGGCGCCTGGAGACTTCTCCGGGCCCTGCCTCTCGCCGTGTTGTCCCCGTTTCTGCTGTTGCTCGCCGCGCTGGCGCTGTTTCTGTGCGACGTAATCTCCGCGCTCCGGCCGCTGCGAAGTCTTCCTCCGGATACCGCTCCGGACACTCATGCAGTGAGCGTGGTGATCCCCAACTGGAATGGCCGCGATCTTCTCGAGAAGTATCTTCCGTCCGTGATCGACGCGCTGGCAGACTCTCCGGAAAGCGAAGTCATCGTCGTTGATAACGGCTCTCAGGATGGCAGCGCGGAGTTCGTGGACCAGCATTTTCCGCAAGTCCGGGTTTTGTCCCTCGAACGGAATCTGGGCTTCGGCGGCGGCTCCAATACCGGCTTTGAGGCGGCTCGCCATGACATCGTCGTGCTGCTGAACAACGACATGCGCGTGGAGCGCAATTTCCTCCAGCCTCTGCTCGATGGTTTCACGGATTCCAAAACCTTCGCGGTCTCCTGCCAGATCTTCTTCTCCGATCCCGAGAAGCTGCGGGAAGAATCCGGTCTGACGGAGGGTTGGTGGCAGCAGGGAGCGTTGCGCGTCCGGCACCGGCTGGAACCCGGGATTCGTGAGCTGTACCCTTGCTTTTACGGCGGAGGCGGGTCGTGCGCCTTTGACCGCAGGAAGTTTTTGGAACTGGCTGGTTTCGACGAACTGCTCAAGCCCTTCTACCTGGAAGACACCGATCTGGGTTATCTGGCCTGGAAGCGCGGCTGGAAAGTTCTGTATCAGCCCGCCAGCGCTGTCTTCCATGAGCATCGCGGAACCATCGGCAGGCACTTTTCGGATGCTTATATTCGGACCGTGCTGCAGAAGAACTTCCTCCTGTTCACTTGGAAGAATATCCACAGCTGGGGGTGGCTAGGCTCGCACTTTTTCTCTACCTGGGGGGCCGCCGCCCTCAGCTGGCTGGCCGGGGATTCGCCGGAGCGCAGCAGTTTTTCCGCGATTCTGCGCGCGTTTGCTGCTCTGCCACGCGCGTTGGTCTCCCGTGCCCGCGCCCGCAGGCTCGCCGTCATCACGGATCGGCAGGCCTTTGAGCGTCCTCTGGGAGGACACTTTCGGGATGCCTTCCTTCCGCTGCGAGCGGATCCGGCGCGCCTTGCAGTTCTGTTCGTGTCTCCCTACCCGATTTGCCCTCCGGTACATGGCGGCGGTGTCTTCATGTATCAAACCGTGCGGGAACTCGCCCGGTTATGCGATCTGCATTTGATCGTCCTGCTGGATCATGAGCGGGAGCGCGCGGCGCATGCCGAGCTCGATACAATTTGCAGGTCGACGGAGTACATCGTGCGGATGGAGGGTCGCCAGAAGGCGCTCGGCTCCGCGGAACCGCACGCGGTGCGCGAATTCCGCAACCGCGACCTGGCCTGGCTGATCCATCGCCAGATCTATACTCGTTCCATCGACGTGCTCCAGCTGGAATACCTGGTCATGGGACAGTATGCGGGCGGCTTCAAGCGCATTCCCAGCATTCTGTTCGAGCACGATGTCTATTTCCAGTCCATCGCGCGCCGTCTGCCCTATATAAGCAGCGTCGTGGAGCGGACCGTATCGCGCTGGGAGTACCTGCGCGCGATTCATTATGAACTCAAGCTGCTGCCAAAGCTGGATCGCGTGCAAGTGTGCAGCCGCGATAATGCCGAGTACCTCCGGTCCTTCCTTCCCCAGCTGAACGGCCGCGTGGACGACGGGTATCGGGCAGGCATCGACACATCCGGGTATGACTTCCGGCCTTCCGGGCGTGAGCCGTTTACGTTGCTCTTCCTGGGCAGCTTCCGTCATCTGCCGAACGTGGAAGCGCTGCAGTGGTTCTTGCGGGAGGTGTTTCCACGCATCCGCAAAGAGGAGCCTCGGGCGCGGCTGGTGATCGTCGGTTCCGATCCACCCCCGCGGCATTCCTTGCGGGACTCCGAGGCCATCGAGATGATCGGGTTCGTTGAGGATGTGCGCGAGCCGCTGATGCGCTACTCCCTGTTTGTCTGCCCGATTCTGGCGGGCTCCGGCGTGCGCGTAAAACTGCTGGAGGCATTCGCCGCGGGAATTCCGGTGGTTTCCACCCGGCTGGGCGCCGAAGGCCTGGCTGATCAGGATGGTGACATTTGCGCGCTGGCCGACGATCCGGCCGCGTTCGCCGGCCACGTGGTGCGCATGCTGCGGAATCCCGGGGAAGCGCAGGCGATGGCAGAGCGGGCCCGGGCGGACGTGGTCGCCAGGCGCGACATGCGGGCGATGACCGGCCGGCTGGTGGAGTGTTACCGTGCCGCGGTCGCCACGATGCGCTCGTAAGCTCTATTTGCTCTTCTGCGCCTTGGCCAGTCGGTCCACGATTTTCGCCGCGGCGTGGTTGAGATCCTCGGCCTGGGAACTCTTGGGGCGCTCAAAGGTGCTCCATACGACATCGCGGCTGCTCCGATCCACCAGGAAAATGACGCCGCGGCTCCCGGAGAGCGGACGCATGGCGGGATGGGCAAAATCCACTTCCCCGACCTTGTCGCCTTTGTCCTTCTTCGCGGCATCGAACAGGATTGCGAAGCTTTCCTCAAATCGCGCGCCGATGCCGTCGGTGAAGATCGCGTCCGCCTTCTTGGGATCGGTGACCACCTGCAGCACTCCTTCCGAAGTGAGCCGCAGAGCCAGATACTGGTCGAGCCCACTGGCCATGGGAAGTACATACACCGTCTTCAGGCCGGAAACCTGCGCTGTTGCGGCAGGAATCGAAAACACGGATAACAAAGCCGCCGGTAAGATCCACTTCATGCAACCCATGATACCCAACGGCTATGCTGGTGAAACGGTCGAATGTATAAGGAACAAAAAATCACGGTGATCATGCCGTGTTTAAACGAAGAACAGGGAGTGGAGCAGATTCTGATCCGGATGCCGGATTTCGTCGACCAGGTGATCGTGGTCGATAACGGCTCCACCGACCGGACTTCGGAGGTGGCAGCCCGATTCGGCGCCCAGGTGATTCGCGAGGACGCCCGCGGGTATGGGAGAAGTTACAAAACTGGCTTCGCCGCGGCCTGGGGCGACATCATCATCACCCTCGACGGCGATCACAGTTATCCGCCCGACGCGATTTCCTATCTGCTCGAAGCCTTTCTGCATCTCAAGGTCGATTTCCTGAACGCCTCCCGGTTCCCGGTGCGGGATGGGGCGGCCATGAGCTGGAAACACTGGTTCGGAAACCTGGTTCTGTCGCTGGCGATGTCTATTCTGTACTTCCGCTGGGTGCGCGACTCGCAATCCGGCATGTGGGTGTTTCGACGCTCGATCCTGAGCAAGATGAAACTGGAGTCTGACGGGATGGCTTTTTCCGAGGAGATCAAGATCGAGGCGCTTAAGTCCAGCCGCCATGGCTTCGCGGAGATCTCGATTCTATACAGCTCCCGGCTGGGGGAAATCAAGCTGAATCCCTGGCGCGACGGCTTTTATAATCTGTGGTTCCTGGTGAAGAAGCGGTTCTCATGAAGGTGGCCGCCGTAGTCCCTCACTGGAACCGGAGGGACCTTCTGCAGGCGCTGCTGGCCAATTTGCGCGAACAGACGCGCCCGTTTGACGAAATCATTGTGGTGGATAACGGTTCCGAGGATGATTCCGCCGCGGTGGCGGAGCGCGCCGGCGCGCGCGTGATTCGCCTGCAACACAACTTAGGGTTTGCCGCAGCGGTCAACCGAGGCCTGGCTGCGGCTGCCGATGCGGAATGGATCGCGGTCTTGAATAACGATGTGACGCTTGATCCGAACTGGCTGGCGACTCTGCTGGCCTCCGCGCAAAAAGACGAGGTCTGGTTCGCGACCGGTAAAACACTAACGGCTGCCGATCCGTCTGTAATCGACGGCGCGTTCGATGCCATCTCGCGTGGTGCCTGCGCCTGCCGCTGTGGTTCCGGCAAGCCGGATGGACCGCTCTGGAACCAACCTCGCCGGATCCGCATGGCGCCGATGACGGCTGCCCTGTTCCGGCGCAGCCTGTTTGAAGAGATCGGTGGGCTCGATGAAGTCTTCCAGTCGTATCTCGAGGATGTCGATTTCGGAATCCGCTGCGCCCTCCATGGACGCTGGGGCTTGTATGTCCCCGGCGCAATTGCTCACCACCTGGGAAGTTCGACATGGGGCGCGTGGAATAAATACGCAGTTCGGCTTATGGCACGCAACCAGGTGCTGTTGACAGCAAAGTACTTTCGCGATTTGTCGCTCTGGCCGATCGTGGCCGGACAATTGCTGTGGGGATTGGTAGCTCTCCGCCACGGGTGTGCAGGTGCTTACCTTCGGGGTAAGATTGCGGGCATGCGGCTAGCCCGAACCGTGGCCTCGGAGCCTTCGGCGTCCAGAAATATCGAAGCATTCATTCGGGAAAGTGATCAGACTATTCGTGAGATCCAGCAGCAGGCCGGGTTCGACCGTTATTGGAGGGCCTATTTCTGGCTGTCGGGGCCGTAATCGTCACCTACAACTCGGCGGAGGTGATCTTGAGCTGTCTTGACGCGCTGGCTGAGGTGTCTCCCGGTGCGGCGGCGATCGTGGTGGACAACGCTTCTTCGGATCAGACCTTGAAGCAGGTGCGGCTGCACCCTGGAGTGAAGCTCGTCGCTAACCGGGAAAATCGCGGGTTCGCGGGAGCTGCGAACCAGGGATTCCGCGAAACGGAAGCGGACCCGATCCTGCTACTCAATCCGGATGTGCGGCTGAAAACTTCGATCGTTGCGTTAGTCCAAGCCTGTCAGGAATACGGCCTGGCGGCAGGACAGTTGACCGGGCCGGACGGCCGTCCCCAGGCCGGATTCACCATCCGCCGCTTCCCGACGCCCATGTCGATCACCTTTGAGCTGCTGGGTCTCAACTGGTTATGGCCAGGCAATCCGGTGAACCGTCGCTATCGATACCTGGATCGGGATTTGAACCAGGCCGGCCCGGTGGAACAGCCGGCGGGCGCCCTGCTGATGATTCGACGCGACGTCTGGGAACATCTGGGCGGGTTCGACGAGCAGTTCCACCCGGTGTGGTTCGAGGACGTGGATTTCTGCCGCCGGGCGGTCGTGGCGGGCTATCGGATTGAGTACGTGCCGCAGGTTCGCGCCGAACACACCGGCGGGCATTCGGTGAAGAGAATTCCGGCGGCTCACATACAAGAGTATTGGTATGATAGTCTTATAAGATATGCGGGAAAGCACTTCCGGCCCTGGCAGTACCGGGGAGTTTGCTTGGCGGCGGTGTTCGGCACGGTTCCGCGGATGGTCGCGGGGATGATTCGCGAGAAAAACCTGAACCCTGTCGTTAGTTATTACAAAATAATGCGGTTCGCAGGAAAGCGCCTGGTCTTGCGCTCGCGGCGAACACAGCAGTCCGGGCAAAATAAAAAAATATAAAGAAAACGGACGCGATGGCGCTCAAAGACTTAGTATCCGTAACAATTGTCACCTTCAACAGCGGCAGATTCATTAAGCGTTGCTTAGAATCGGTTCTGGAACAGAAGTATTCGAACATGGAGGTCGTGGTCATCGACAACGCGTCGACCGACGGCACCGTAGATATTCTGGAACAGTTCGCCGAGCATTGCCGCATTTACTATAACGACCAGAATCTGGGATTCGCCGCCGCGCAGAATCAGGCCATCGCTCTGTCGCAGGGCGAGTGGGTTCTCACCCTGAATCCGGACGTACTGCTGCTGCCTAACTTCATCCAGGCTCTGGTGGACGCCGGGCAGGTGGATCCGAAGGTGGGTTCGGTCTGCGGAAAGCTGTTGACCATCCGGGCGACCTTCGATCTGCCCGAGAAGCAGCTGGTGGATTCCACCGGCATCTATTTCACGCCCATGCTGCGGCACCTGGACCGCGGCAGTCAGGAAATCGATAACGGCCATTATCTGAACTTCGAATACGTCTTCGGCGCCACCGCGGCGGCGGCGCTGTACCGGCGCTCGATGATTGAGGACGTGGCGATCATGGGCGAGTTTTTCGATCCGGATTTCTTTGTGTACCGGGAAGACGCCGATGTCGCCTGGCGTGCCCAATTGATGGGCTGGCGATGCATCTACACACCCCTGGCCCGGGGTTACCACGTGCGCAACGTGCTGCCGGGGAATCGTCGCGCTTTGCCCGCGGTGATCAACATGCACTCGGTGAAGAACCGGTTCCTGCTGCGCTTGAAGAACATGACGCCGGATCTGTACCGGCGCAACTGGGTTTCCATCACAGCCCGGGATTTCGTGGTGGTGGGCGCGTGTCTGCTGCACGAGCACGGGTCGCTCAAGGCCTTCTGGTATCTGGCGCGCAACTGGCGGCGGGTGATCGAAAAGCGCCGCGAGATCATGAAGCGCCGCAAGGTTAAGGACGACTACATTTCCAGCTGGTTTTCCTACCAGCCCGTCAGTCGGCCCGCGCCCCGCCCCACAGCCCGGGCAGTGGCTCGCGGCCGCGCCTCCCGCGGCTGAGGGCTGCACGAGACCCAAGACGTGCGCTTCGCGATACTCGGCACGCGCGGCATTCCGGCACGTTACGGGGGTTTCGAAACGTTCGCCGAAGAGCTCTCCACACGCCTGGCTGCCCGCGGCCACCGCGTTACGGTGTACTGCCGCGAAAAGCATGCCGGGCAAACCTATTGCGGCGTTACCCTGAAATACCTTCCCACCATCCGGCACAAGTATTTCGATACCCTCGCGCACACCTTCATCTCCACGCTGCATCTTGCGGCAGCCCGCCAGTGTGACGCGGTGCTGTACTGCAACGCCGCCAACGCCGTATTCACCTGGATCCCGCGCGCACTTAGCATGCCGGTCGCCTTGAACGTGGACGGCCTGGAACGCCATCGCAAGAAATGGAATTGGCTCGCGAAGGCCTGGTATCGGGTTTCCGAACGCCTGGCGACCTGGATGCCCAACGCCGTGGTCACCGATGCGGAAAGCATCGCCCGGTACTATCGCGAGAAATATCGGCGGACCTCGGAAATGATTCCGTACGGAGCGGAGACCAGCGCGGTGGACACGTCCGCAGAACTCGACCGGCTGGGCCTGGAGCGCCGCCGCTATTTTCTCTACGTGAGCCGCCTGGAGCCCGAGAACAACGCGTTGCTGGTGCGCCAGGCGTTCGAACCATTGCAGACACCCTTCAAGCTGGCCCTGATCGGTGACGCGCCGTATGCGGCAGACTACATCGCAAGCGTGCGGGCCACCCGCGATCCTCGGGTGCTGATCCCCGGAGCAATTTACGGCCAAGGCTACCGCGAGCTCGGTTCGCACTGCTTCGCCTATATCCACGCCACCGAGGTCGGCGGCACGCATCCTGAATTGATCGAGGCAATGGGCCGCGGCGCCTTGACTCTGTATCTGGATACTCCGGAAAACGCCGAGGTGGCC
>DATIRX010000539.1:0-4483 GCA_035469225.1 Bryobacteraceae bacterium | reverse complement strand
ACTTCATGAAGCAAAACTGTTCTGCGGCGAAGGACAGGCGCCGGAGTGCCCAGATCAGTTTTTGAACGGCTTTTTGGGAGATGTTTCGCTTAAACGAGAGTCCGGCTTTCTCATTCTGCAGACTGCTCTCGGGATTGAGTGCGGCTTCGACGAATCCGCGTACGTGTATAGTTGGTCCGCCGAAGGCTGGAGACGCGTTTGGCAGAACGAGCAGAATACCTATACCGATAAAGACTACAAACCGCAAACTCTCCACGCCGTCTTGATCTCGCCATACAACCGAGAAAACAACTATCTGGTCCTGACGTTAGGATCTCAACCTTGGTGCTTTTCCGTCTGGCATCCGGTGTACTACCGCACTTACCGAATGGGTCCAGACCTTGCGTCCAAGCCGCTGCTGGACGCCGAAACCGAATGGGCCAATGTTAGTGACGATCCTCCAATAAGGGGTAGCGTCTCCGCGAATGACGTGCTTGTCGAATTCTGGGGCGGAAGCATTGATTCCGTACTCCTGTCTCGACAAACGGTGCGACACTATCGCATCGATGGCAATTCGGTCAGTCGCGTCGCGCCGCTGGCCCTGCGTCCCCGGGATTTCGTCGACGAATGGCTTACAACGGACTGGCGGGAAGCATCCTCCTGGTCCGAATCAGCAAACCGCGCGAACACGCGCGATTGGCACGCAAAGATTCATAAGGATAAGGTGAGTGGCGAGTTTATTTATCCCACCATGCATTGCCCAAGTACGCCGGATCTTTGGCAAGTCGGCGTAGATTTTAGCGGTCCGGCGCCTCCGATTGGAACCGAACCGAAGGGCACATACTTCCTTGTCCGCTGGAGGCCGCCGTATCAATTCACGATGAAGCAGGTGAGCGATCGCACCTCGCCAGCCTGCTCTGAACAAGATCGCAACGCGGACGACGAACATCGTACGCTTTTTCCCCACTAGCAGCGCCGTAAGGCCGCTGCGCCATAATAGAACTTCCCGATGTCAGCCGAGCCTTCCACGCCGCTCATGCGGCAATACCACGGGATCAAGCAGCAAGTACCCAATACGCTGCTGATGTTCCGCCTGGGCGATTTCTATGAGCTGTTCTATGACGACGCCGTCACCGCCGCGCGCGAGCTCGAAATCACTCTCACCGCCCGCAACAAGGAAAAGGGCCAGCCCATTCCGATGTGCGGCGTCCCTTATCACGCCTCGGAAAACTACATCGCGCGCCTGATCCAGAAAGGCTACCGCGTGGCCATCTGCGATCAGATGGAAGTTCCCAGCGCGGCCACCAAGCTGGTCAATCGCGAGGTCACCCGCATCGTCACGCCCGGCACTGCCATGCATGCGCAGGTGCTGCGCTCGCACGAGAACAATTTCCTGGCCGCGGTGATGCCCGGCGGCGCTCGCGCCGGCATCGCGCACGTGGACATCTCCACCGGCGAGTTTCGCGCCACCGAGATTGACGCCGCCGAGATCCGGACCACTCTCGAAACCCTGAACGCGCGCGAGGCGCTGTTTCCCGATGCGACGCCGGTAGGCACCGCCGATTCTCTGCCCTGCCTGAAAACACCCGTCGATTCCTGGGTCTTCGCCGCCGACTATGCCGCGCGCAGCCTGTGCGATCACTTTCATCTGCTGGCGCTGGACGGATGCGGTCTCGAGTCCCGCCCGCTGGCCACCGGCGCGGCCGCCGCCCTCCTGCACTACCTGCGCGACACCCAGCGCAGCGCGCTCGATCACCTGGAACGCCCCACGTTCTACAACCGCGCGGACGCGCTCATTCTGGATGCCACCACCGTCCGCAATCTGGAACTGGTCGACCCGCTCTTCGCCGGGGAACCCAAAGAGTCTACGCTGCTCTATGTGCTCGATCGCTCCCGCACCGGCATGGGCGGACGCTTGCTGCGCCGGCGTCTCCTGGCGCCTTCGATCGATGCGGCCGAAATCGAAGGACGACTCGATACCGTCGAGGAACTGTGTGGCGCGCCCATTCTGCGCGCCGATCTCGGCAAGCATTTGGAATCGGTTCTCGATCTCGAGCGGCTGCTGGCGAAGATCTCTCTGGCTTCGGCTGGTCCCCGCGACCTCCTCGCCCTGGCCCGCTCTCTCGCCGTCATCCCATCGCTTTCAGCCCTGCCCGTCAGGGCGGGGTTGCTTCTGGATATCCAGGCCCGCCTCGACCCCATCCCCGAGCTTCGCGACCGCGTCCTCTCGGCCATCGCCGATGAGCCTCCGGTGAACCTTTCCGACGGCGGAACCATCCGCGCGGGTTTCGATCCGGAGCTGGACGAGCTGCGCGACATCTCCCAGAACAGCCGCACGTACCTGGTCCAGATCGAGCAGCGCGAGCGCACCCGCACCGGCATCGCCTCCCTCAAGGTCCGATTCAACAATGTCTTCGGATACTACATCGAGATCTCGAAATCCAACCAGCACCGGGCTCCGGCCGATTACCAGCGCAAACAGACTCTGGTCAATGCCGAGCGCTTCACCACACCCGAGCTCAAAGAGCTCGAAGTCAAGATTCTGGAAGCCGAAGAAAGGTCGATCGCGATCGAGCGCCAGATCTTTGAACAGCTCCGCGCGCTGGCGTCGTCACACGCCGCACAGATCAAAGCCACGGCGGCTGCCGTCGCCGAGTTGGATGTGGCCGTCGCTCTCGCGGAGGTCGCCGCCGCAAACCGCTACGTCCGGCCTCGCTTGGGCGCCTCGGGTGAAATGCGGGTCGCCGCCGGACGACATCCGGTCATTGAAAAGCTGGCCGCCCAGGATGCCCAGCGCTTCATCCCCAACGACCTTTACTTTCACCCGACGTCCGAATTCATCGCCGTCATCACCGGTCCCAACATGGGCGGCAAATCCACCTACCTGCGCCAGGCTGCCCTGCTGACGATCCTCGCGCAGATGGGTTCGTTTGTGCCGGCGGAATCCGCGTTGGTGCCCATCGTCGATCGAGTGTTCACGCGTATCGGCGCCGCCGACAATCTGGCGCGCGGACGATCCACATTCATGGTCGAGATGACCGAGACCGCGGTGATCCTCAACTCCGCGACCGAGCGCAGCCTGATCGTGCTGGACGAGATCGGCCGCGGAACCTCGACCTATGATGGACTGGCGCTGGCCTGGGCGGTGATCGAGCACATCCATCGCCACATCCGCGCCAAGACGCTGTTCGCCACGCACTATCACGAGCTCACGGAGCTGGCCGGCCAGCTGGAAGGCGTCCGCAACCTGCATGTGTCCGTGAAAGAATCGGGCGACCAGATTCTGTTCCTGCGCCGCGTCGAGCCGGGATCGGCGGACCGCAGCTATGGCATCGAAGTCGCCCGCCTGGCGGCGCTGCCTATGAGCGTGATCGAGCGCGCCCGCCAGATCCTGGCGCATCACGAATCGGCAGTGACCGAAGAACTCGCCCCTCCCTCCGCGCCCATGCAGATCCAGCTCTTCGAACCGGTCAATCATCAGCTGGCCGCCCGCATCCGCGCCCTGAACCTTGACCAGCTCCGCCCTATCGAAGCTCTTCAGCTTCTGGCAGAACTCCAAAAGGAACTAAAGAATTGATGCGTGTAGCGGGCATCATGAGCGGCACCTCGCTCGATGGCATTGACGTCGCCATCGTCGATATCCGGGGCAAGAAGATCGAGCCCGTGGCGTTCCACACAGTTCCCTACCCCCCAGCCGTCCGCGCCGCCATCCTGGGCGTCTCCAACACCCTGACACATACGTCGGCCATCGCGCGCCTGCACTTCCTGCTGGGCGAGCTGTACGCGGAAGCCATCCGCGAAACCTGCCGGCGACGCCGCGTTCCTCTGCGTTCCATTTCCCTGTGCGGCCTGCACGGCCAGACCATCTTCCACGAAGGCGCTCCCGTGAATTACCTGGGCCGCCGCGTGGCCAGCACCATGCAGATCGGCGACGCCTCGGTACTTGCGGAGCGCACCGGCCTGCGGGTCATCTCCAACTTCCGCGAGCGCGATATCGCCGCGGGCGGACGCGGCGCTCCCTTGGTCCCACTGGTGGATTACCTGTTGTTTCGACACCGCCGCAGGGGGCGCGTTGCGCTCAATATCGGCGGCATCGCCAACATCACGGTCATTCCGGCTGGCGCGTCGCGGAACGATGTCGTGGCCTTCGACACCGGACCCGGCAACATGGTGATCGACGCGCTGGTTTCGCGCATGACCGGGGGCCGCCAAGCCTGTGACCGCGACGGACGCATCGCGCGCCACGCCAAGGTTCACAGCCGCCTGCTGAAATCCATGCTGGACGATCCTTACTTCAAGCTCGGTCCGCCCAAGACCGCCGGACGGGAGCAGTTCGGCCAGGAATACTCGAGCGGCCTGATCGCGACCGGGGTCCCTCTGCCCGACCTGATCGCCACTGCCACCGAGCTGACCGCGCAATCCATCGCGTCCGCGGTCTCTTCTTATGCCAGCGCTGCGCACGCCGTGATCGCCTCCGGCGGAGGAGTCCACAACCGCTGGCTGA
>DATIRX010000538.1:0-5257 GCA_035469225.1 Bryobacteraceae bacterium | reverse complement strand
GTCCGCTAAAACTCCCATCCATGCTCCGGAAGGCAGCTGCAGGAAATCATAGAAGTCCCCTCCCACGTAGCGCGTGGGATTGTTGAAGGCGTGAATTTGATAATTCTCAAACTCGGGTAGAACACGGGGGAGCAGGCTTTGCTGGGTTTCTTGCGCTAAGGCCAACTCCTCCTCGCTCTTCGCCTGCTCTTCCAGGGTCTTGAGGCGAATCACTTCGCGGCTGACTTCCAGCTCGCGTACGGTTTCCTCCAGGGCCCTGCTGTAGTCCTTCGATTCCTGGTGCAGCAGGCGCACTTCCAAAATATTGTGGACGCGCGCCCGAAGCTCGGCCAGGTCGAACGGCTTGCTGACAAAATCCTTGGCGCCGGCTTCCAGGGCACGCAGCTTGTGATCCGACTGGGCGGTGATCACCAGGACCGGAAGATAGCCATCCTGTTCGATTTGCTTCAGCCCTTCCATGACCTGGAATCCATCCATGCCGGGCATCTGGAGATCCAGCAGGATCAGGCCGTAACGGTTCTTGCGGTGCAGTTCGCAGACCTCCGACGGATCCGTGGTGGAGTGGACCGCGGTGTAACCCGCGATCCGCAGCATGCCCTCAATCAAGGTAACGTTGGCGGACTTATCGTCCACCACCAGGATCTTGGCGTTTAGAATATCGGCAGAGCTGACCATAGGGCGTTACTTGCTCTGCGCGAGCGCGTGTTTCGCGAACTCCAGTGCTACCTCCAGCGTGTCCATGAACTCGCTGACCTTGATTGGTTTGGTCAGGTAGCGGAAGAATCCTGCCTGCAGACCCTTCTCGATGTCGCGAGGCATGGCATTGGCGCTCAGGGCAATCACGGGGATGTGCGCGGTGGCCGGGTCTTCGCGCAGGATTTTCAGGGCTTCGATCCCGCTGATGCCGGGAAGATTGATGTCCATCAGGATCACCTCCGGCTGGTTGGCGCGGGCCAGCCGGATGCCCAGATTTCCGTCTCTGGCGCTCAGGAGGCGCATATCCGGGCGGCGCGCGATGAGCTGCTCGACCAGCTTCATGTTGGCCGGGTTGTCTTCCACGTAGAGCAGGGTCCGCAGCGGCGCGCCCGGCTGGATCCGCGCTCGTGAAACCACCGTGGGCTCGGCCGGGTCTACTTCCAGCTGTGGCTCGATAGCCGCATTGAGCTCGAACCAGAACACGCTTCCCACGCCGACCGTGCTATCCACGCCGATCAGGCCTCCCATCAGCTCCACCAGTCGCTTGCTCATCACCAGGCCGATGCCGGTACCTTGCTCCGTGCTGCGCTCCTGTCCCAGACGGTTGAACGGCTGAAACAGCTGCAGCAGCTTGTCCGGGGCCAGCCCGGCGCCGGTGTCCCTGACGCTAACGCGCAGGCGCGGTGTGGCGCCCGCTTCCGGTTTAAGCAGCGTGTACTCCACCACCACAGTCCCGTCCGCACGGTTGTATTTGATGGCGTTGGAGAGAAGATTGATCAGGACCTGCTTCAGGCGGGTCCGGTCCGCATCCACATGGTACGGGACGCCGGACTCAGGGAAGGTCATGCTGATGCCGCGTTTTTGTCCCTGCGGCTCGATCATCGCCTGGCATTCCAGCATCACCTCGGTCAGCGAGGTCGGCTCCCTGGACAGCGCCAGCTTGCCGGATTCGATCTGGGCGAGATCCAGGATTTCGTTGATCAGCTCCAGCAGATACCATCCCGCGCGGAGAATCTGATCGATACTGGCTGCCTGGGATGGCGTGGGCGGCGGGGAGTCGGAGTTAATGAGCTGGGCGAAGCCGAGAATCGCATTGAGCGGCGAGCGCAGTTCGTGGCTCATGCTGGAAAGAAAATCGGACTTCGCCAGGTTGGCTTTTTCCGCCGCTGCTTTGGCTCTCTCCAATTCGACGTTACTTTCCTGCTGTGTCCGCTCAAAGCGCTTGCGTTCGGTAACATCGCGCGCCGCCGCGAATACGCCTTGAAGCTTCCGGTCGCGGTCGTGGAAGGTGGTGGCGTTGTAGGAGACCACGGTCTCCTTGCCATCCCGGGCGCGTGCTGTGAGCTCGTAGTCGGTGACTTTGCTGCCGCTCAGCACCCGCTTGATCCCCGCTTCCGCTTGCTCGGGATCCGTAAAGTAGTTTTTGAACGGCGCGCCGATCAGCTCATCGCGCGTACAGGCAGTGAGCGCCTCCATCTGCTTGTTGACGTCGGTGATGATGCCGGCAGGATCGGTTGTCATGATCGCGTCAATGTTGGATTCGATGAGAGAGCGGGTATAAAACTGCTGATCGCGCAGTCGCTGGTCGAGCAGCGTCTGCTCGGCCTCCACTTGCTTGCGGGCGGTATTGTCGGTGCCGATCAACAGATAGCCGATGATGCCGCTTTGAGCATCGCGCAACGCCGTGACCGACACGACGGCCGGAAAGCGGCTGCCATCTTTGCGGATGTAGGTCAGCTCGTAAATGTCTTCGATGCCGCGCGAGGCCTTGAACGCTAATGCATCGAAACCCGGGGTGATCGTGGTTGCGAGCTCATAGCTCAGTGCTTTTGCGCGCACGATTACTTCCTGCGGATCGGAGATATCGGCGGGGGTGATCTTGTCCACTACCTCGCTGGCGGTGTAGCCTAACATGCGCTCGGCGCCGACGTTAAACAGTTGAATGACGCCCTTCTCGTCGGTTGCAATGCTCGAGAAGTTTTCGCTGTTGAAGATGGCGCTCTGCAAGGCGCCGGCCTTGAGCAGCGCCTCTTCCGCCTGCTTGCGCGCGGTCTTGTCGGTGCCGATCAACAGATAGCCGATGATTCCGCCCAGATCGTCGCGCAGCGCTGTAACCGACACCACCGCCGGAAAACGGCTGCCGTCTTTACGGATATAGGTGAGCTCGTAAATGTCTTCGATTCCGCGCGAGGCTTTGAAGACCAGCGCCTCGAAGCCGGGAGTGATGGGGGTGGCTAACTCCACGCTCAAGGCCTTGGCTCGCGCGATCACTTCCTGAGGATCGGAAATGTCGGCCGGAGTAATTTTGTCCACCACCTCCATGGCAGCGTATCCCAGCATCCGCTCGGCGCCCACGTTGAAGAGCTGAATGACGCCCTTCTCGTCGGTAGCGATGCTTGAGAAATTGGCGCTGTTGAAAATCGCGTTCTGTAGTGCACCGGTCTTCAGCAAGGCCGCTTCGCGCCGGACCTCGGTGACCCCATCTGCGGTGACGATATCAACGGTCCCGGAGGCATCCTCAGCAACGGCAGGATCGGGATATTGCGCAGACATGCCCCTGTTTATTGCACGAGTCGCGCCATTGTCGTCCCCTTGTTTGTGACGCTTCCCGGGCTAATGGCGACCGGGCGGTGGCGATATATGGCCAGGTGCCCGCGGGCGGTCACCATCGCGCCTGCAGTCCGCACTTCCGGCAAAGGCTTTATCCTGAGTTCGTGCCCTCCGAATTCGACTTGGATGCCTACCTTGCGCGCATTGGCTATGCCGGACCACGCACCGCTACGTTGGACACTCTGGAGGCCGTGCACGCTCTTCATCCGGCGGCCATTCCCTTTGAGAACTTGAATCCACTTCTGGGTTGGCCGGTGTCACTGGATGTGGGTTCTCTTCAGGCGAAACTGGTCGCCGGCGGCCGCGGCGGATGGTGCTTTGAGCACAATACTCTGCTGCGCCATGCGCTGGAGGCGTTGGGATTCTCGGTCACGAGTCTGGCAGCCCGCGTCCTGTGGAATGCCTTGCCGAACAGCCCGATCGGTCCACGCAGCCACATGCTGCTGCGAGTGGATTTGGGTGACCGGCGCTACATCGCCGACGTAGGATTTGGCGGCAATGTTCTTACAGCTCCCCTTCGCCTGGAACCCCATGTCGCGCAGCCCACGCCGCACGAACCCCACCGCCTGTTGCCGCTGGAAAACGGCTTCGTGCTGGAAGCTTCCTGGAGCGGCGAATGGAAACCCTTGTACCGCTTCACGATGGAACCCCAGTTCCCGGCCGATTTTGAAGTCTCCAACTGGTACTTGTGCCACCACCCCAGCTCCTTCTTCCGCCAGATGCTGATCGGCGCACGAGCGACCGCGGGCGGCCGCTATGCGCTGCGCAACAACACGCTTGCCATCCATCGAAAGAGTAAGACGGAAAAGCGCACACTCGCCGACCCTGCGGCCCTGCGCTCCACGTTGGAAAACGACCTCGCCCTCCAGTTGCCGGAATCGCCCGAACTGGCCGCCATGCTGGAGCGTGTCAGCCAGACGCCGCCCGATCCCGGCTCCTAGACTGCATCTGCGGACGTAGGCTATTTCTTCGCGGGGATCCTGACGATCCGATCCCCCTGGAACGCACCGATGTAGATGGAGCTGCCCGATTGAAGCGCGATGGACACGCCCGGAATCATGGCGGCCTTGCCTGCCGAATCGAAGACCGTCCTGGCCTCCATCTTCGCGGGATCGATTTCGGCCACTCCGAAGCCCTGAATGCAGGGCGTTCCGCTGCCGGCCGGACAATCGCCGCGCGCACCCTTCACGCCGGCCGCGAGCATCGTCCGCTTCGCGGTCCAGGAGATGTTGTCCGGCATGAAATCCAGCTTGACCACGCCGGTTTCCTTTCCTTCCTTGAGGTCGTACTTATGGACCTCCTTGGCGCCAAAGGCATTGACGTAGAGGTAGCGTCCGTCGGCGCTCACCAGCAGCCCGTTGGGGTAGGCGCCGCGCGTACCGGGTACTTCTTCCTCGCCCTTTAGGGGCGTCCAGCGTGCTACATAGCCGGTGACCTGGCCGCCGAAGGGGTCATTGCCTCCGCCCTGCGGGGCCTTTCCCTTGTCTTGAGCTTTTGCTTGACCGGGGGGCGGGGGCGGGGGCTGCAGCGCGGTGGGATGCGTGGCGATAAACCCGCCGTCGGGCAGCGCTGCGACATCGTTAAAATCACGAGCCGATACTACACAGCCGTGCCAGATCAGGTCCCTGGATTGTTTCAGCTCGAACATTTCGATGGACTCGCGGCCGCCATGGTTGACGACGAAGAGCTGCACCGCACCGTTCTTGCGTTTCAGCAGAGAGATTCCATGCGGCCGAAGCGCGTCGCCGATGGGACCGGGACATGCGGGATCACCCCAATCCTTGCGGGGTTCGGCGGTGACCATCAATCTGGTGAACGTTTTCTTGGCGGGATCGAACAGGACCAGACCGGCAACTCCCGCGCCTGCCGGGCCGTTCACGAATTGGCTGACGATGATCGATTTGCCATCGGGGGTGAGCTCGAGATCTTCAGGCGAACGGGTACCGCAAAT
>DATIRX010000537.1:0-2923 GCA_035469225.1 Bryobacteraceae bacterium | reverse complement strand
CCACTCCGTCGATGGGAGCAACGACCACTGCGTCGGCAATCTGTGTACGGGTCATGCCGGCCTGCGCGCTGTTCCGTTCGATTTCCGCCCGCCGCGCCGTCAGCTCCTGCTGCTTGCGCCGGACTTCGATCCGGTTCGCCTCCGCAGTCTGCACGGCGGCCTGCGCACGGGCCACCTGCGCGCGGGCTCCGGTGATTTCTTCCTTCCGCGGGCCTTCTTTCACCAAGCCCAGCCTTTCCTCGGCCTGGCGAAGCTGCGCCGCGGTGCTATCCAGCTTGGCGCGAGCCTGATCGTACTGCTGTTTGGAAATATCCTCGCGTGCGAACAACGCCTGGGCGCGCTCCCAATCTGATCGAGCCTGGTCGTTCCAGGCTTTGGCGTCGGTTACGGCCGACTGCGCCTGCTGGATCTCCTGCGGCCGGCTTCCCGCCGTCAGCTCATCGAGTCGGGCTTGCGCCTGCGCCAATTCCGCGCGGCGCGTGGAGATGTCGCTTTCGATCGTCGCCTGCTGAAACTCGATGGAGGTCTGTAGCTGCTGTAACGAGGATTGAGCCGAGGCAACCGACGCCTGATCGCGCAGCAACTGCTGGTCGAGCTGGGCCGAATCGAGCCGGGCAATCACATCGCCCTTCTTGACGAAGTCGCCTTCGCGCACTGCCAGTTCGGTCAGCCGCCCCGCGGTCTTGAACGACAAATCCACCTGGGTCAACTCCAGGTTGCCGGAAACCGGAATGAAACTCGTGTTGCGATTCATGCGGTCGGAGAACCAGTACCAGGCGCCGCCGCCCGCGGCAGCCAACAACACGAGAATCAGAACTACGCGTCGCTTGTTCATCGCTGGACATACTCCTGAATCGCGCCGGTGGAGGCAGCCAGTTCCAGCCGGGCAAGGTTGTAGTTATACAGCGCCTCGACCTGGTTGTCGCGCGCACGATCGAGGCGGGTCTGCGCATCGGTGACTTCCAGCGAATTGGCGACGCCCGCCTGGTAGCGCCGCTGGGCCTGCTCCAGTTCGCTCTGCGCCAGCGTCAGCCCCTGGCGCGCGGTCTGCACCTGGCTGTCGGCCGAGTGCAGGCTATCCAGCGCCAGCCGCACATCCAGTTCCACCTGCAGCCCCAAATCCCTGGTGCGGATTTCTTCCTGACGCAGCTGCACCAGGCTCTCTTCCCTGCGGGAAGCCCGGCGTCCCCCGTCGAACAACGGCACCTTGAGCTGAATCCCCACGGTGTGGGTGGGATGCGCGCCCACAATCTCGCGCCCGATGGTTCCGTAGTCGCCGAATGCGCCGATCGAAGGCAGCCGCTCAGCTTCCACCGATGCGTAGTTCATCTTGGCCGTCTGCTGGTGCTGTTCTTGAGCCTTCAGGTCGGAACGGCTCTTGCGCGCACTCTCAAGCAAGGCTTCCACCGCGGCCGTATCCACGGCATCGTAGGACAGCTTGTCGGTCAATTGCACATCTCTGGTGAGGGTCAGGCCCATGGCCCTTAGCAGCTGCAGAACCGCCCGGCGGCGATTATTCTCCGCCACCGTCAGGCGCTGGCGATCGTTGGCCAGCTGCACCTGCGCGCGCGTGACTTCGATGCCGGTCCCGGTTCCAGCGTCTTTCTGCGACTGGGCCAGCTTTACCAGAGCCTCGGAGAGCTCCACGTTGGCGCGCGCCGCCTCGTAGGCCGCATCTTCACGCAGGCTCGCCAGGTACGCGCGGGCCACCTGTTCGCTCACCTGGTCTTTGGTCACATTCAGGTCCGCTCTGGCCGCCTGCAGGCCGCTGCGCGACGCCTGATACTTGCGAATGGTGGTGAAATCCAGCACCGTCGTGTTCGCGGCAGCGCGCGCATCGAAGACGCTGAAGGGTCCAACGACGCCGGGAAGGGAGAACCCCGGAATGGGAAACTGGAAATCGAAACCGAAGGTCCTCAGATTCACCGTCTGACTGCGCTCTTGCACCGTGCCGTCCAGGTTGGGATAGAATGCCCCGCGCGCCGCACTGACGCGGGTCTCCGAGGCGCGAATGGACTGCTCGGCCAGCGCCACGCGAGCGCTGCCTTCGGGCGTAAGCGCAATATCGACGGCGCGCTTCAGACTCAGCTGCATGACCTCCTGCGCCGGACAGAGCGGCGCGAATAGCACGAAAACCGGAGCGATTACGAAAAAGATGCGCATGATTTCAGTCACTCTCTTGAGATGCCGGCGCACGGAACCCGGCGGCAACGAATCGCACCGCGCGGTCCACCAGTGCGTCCCGGTCGGTGATGTCACAAATACCGTTGGTGATTTTGGGATAAACCTTCCCCCACAACATCGTGTGCGTCATCACCGCTACGGAAAAATGCAACCGCCACAAGACGTCGGAAGGGGGCAAATCCGGAAGAGCCTTGGACAACGCCTCGACGAAACACTGGGAGACAGGAGCCAGATGTTTCAGGAACACGCGATCGACGAACAGATCGGGGTTCGAAAGGATCCTGCCGATCAACGGAACCATGGTATCCGCCCTTACTTGCATCACCGGGGCCATGAACGCGGTCAGAATTTTCTCCAGCGCCGGATTGGGCCCGGCAGCCTCCAAAAGCTCCAGGCGGCGCTTGTTCACCGGCTCGATCCTGCGCGCGACAATCGCGTCGATCAGGCTGTCCTTGGTCTGGAAATGGTAGTTGATGGCCGCCAGGTTGACGGAAGCTTCGGCGGTGATTTCCCGCAAGGAGGTTGCCTCGAAACCATTCATTCCAAACAGTTTCTCTGCCGCGTCGAGGATTCTGCTCTTCGTATCCCCTTTGTCAGTCATACGTTCGTTTCAATCATATGATCGATTCTCCGGCCACGTCAAGCAAAATGTGCAGGCCTACCACCAAAAACTTCCGGTGGTATTCTTTGCCCGGAGTGCTCCGCCCAGCCTGATCATTCGGCTTCAACAGCTTGGAGG
>DATIRX010000536.1:0-2677 GCA_035469225.1 Bryobacteraceae bacterium | reverse complement strand
GGCAGCCAGCATCCGGTACACGCGAATCAGATCCTGCACGCCGCTGACTTTGGCGCTGAGGATGATGCGGTCCTTAGGGAGTCCATAGTGCTCGGCTGCCTTGCCGGATTCGATGGCGCTGGCCACGATGGCGCGCAGGGTCACGGTCTTGGCGTCCTCAGGCTCGGCCTTCCGGCTGTTCTCATCCATCATGCGGGTGAGCAGCACCTGATCGAGCGAACCCCAGTTGACGCCGATGCGCACCGGGCGGCCATATTCGATGGCCGCTTCGATCATGACGCGGAAATTGTCGTCGTGCTTCTTGCCGATATTTACGTTCCCCGGATTGATGCGGTACTTGGCCAGCGACCGCGCCATATCGGGATACTTCTTGAGCAGGAGATGACCGTTATAGTGGAAGTCGCCGATCACCGGGACGCGCACGCCGAACTTGTCGAGGGTCTCAACGATCTTGGGCACGGCCGCCGCGGCTTCCTCGGTGTTGACCGTGACGCGCACCATCTCGGAACCGGCATTGGCCAGCGCCATCACCTGATTTACGGTGGATGGGACGTCGGCCGTATCGGTATTGGTCATGGACTGCACGACGACCGGATGGCCGCCGCCGACCTTGATTCCACCGACGTTTACGGCCACCGTGCGGTGGCGCGGATGGGCACTCATAAGCCTCAATTGTAGCAACCGCCTATAATCGGGGGAATGTCTGCCGACACATTGGGCGATCGCGGGTTCTTCGGCCACCCGCGCGGACTCTCCACTCTGTTCTTCACGGAGATGTGGGAGCGCTTCAGCTACTACGGCATCCGGGCGCTGCTGATTCTGTTCATGACCGCGGCCGCGGAACAGCACGGCATGGAACTGAGCGTCGCACTGGCGGGAGTGATCTACGGCTTGTACACTTCCTGTGCGTACATTTTTGCGCTGCCGGCAGGATGGATCGCCGATCGTTTTCTGGGTCACCAGCGGGCGGTGGTGGTGGGCGGCCTGCTGATCGCCGCCGGGAACTTCGGCCTGATGCTTCCCGCCATGGGCGCCTTCGTGGCTTCGCTGCTGGTCATGGCGATCGGAACCGGCTTCCTGAAAACCAGCTGCACGACGCTGGTGGGGTTCCTGTATGGGGAGCTGGACGTCCGGCGCGATTCCGGATTTACGCTGTACTACGTCGGCATCAACATCGGAGCGGGGGTTGCGCCGTTGATCTGCGGGTACGTCGGCCAGACCATCAACTATCGTTATGCGTTCGGACTGGCGGGGCTGTTCATGCTGGGCGGCCTGACGCAGTTCTGGATTACACACGGCAACCTGGGCGATGCAGGCCGTGCCCCGGCGCTGGCGGCCACCGCAAGGGAACGCCGGATTCTGCTGATAGGATCGGCGGTATTAGTGGCCGTGGTCGGGATTTTGTTCCTGCGCCAGGTGCCGCTCGAAGCAGTAGGCGACGGGTTTGCGATTCTGCTGCTGGCGGCGGTCGCGATGACGTTTGGCGGCCTGACGTTGTCCCGCGATTTCACTCCGGTGGAGAAGAAGCGAATCTACGTCATCCTGGTGCTGTTCGTCGCCTCGGCGCTGTTCTGGGCGATTTTCGAGCAAGCCGGCTCGACGCTGAATCTGTTCGCCGACCGCAGCACCAACAATACGCTGTTCGGCTTTGCATTTCCGTCCAGCTGGTTCCAGTCTCTGAATTCCGCTTTCATTTACCTGCTGGGTCCCCTGCTGGCGTGGCTGTGGGTAAGAATGGGGGATCGCAATCCATCGCTGGTCACCAAGTTCGCGTTCGGGCTGCTGGGCGCGGGCGGCGGATTCCTGGTGATGGTGCTGGCCGCGCGGGCGGCGGGCGAAACCGGACGCGTGGGACCGGGCTGGCTGGCCACGGTCTACCTGATCCACACGGTGGGCGAGCTGTGCCTGAGCCCGGTGGGGTTGAGCGCGATCACCAAGCTCGCTCCGGCCCGGATCGCCGGACTGACGATGGGCGTGTGGTTTCTCTCGATCTCGGTCGGGAATTTCTTCGCCGGGCGAATGGCGTCCTTCTACGAATCGATGCCGCTGGAAAAGCTGGTGGGTTACGCAGGCATCACCGGGGTGGCGGTGGGCGTGATCCTGCTGCTGATCTCGAAGCCGGTTACGCGATTGATGGGCGGAGTGAAATAATAGAATTTCCATGAAACGCGCCGCCTGGCTGAGCTTGTTCGTGGGCACCACCGCAGGCCTCGCACAGAATCCCGGGGCCGCCGACCTGGCCGCGCTGGATCAGACGGCGCAAAAACGCTATGCGGAATGGGAATCTCCGGCAAAAAGTCTTGAAGAGCGCCTGGCGCGGATTCTTCCCTGCGATGCCCGCTCTTCCGCCGCGATCGCGGAAGTGAGCAGGTTGTCCGAAGCACGGCTGGCTGCGTTGACCGAATACATGCGGGCCGCTTCCACCCAAGCCTTCGCCGAGACCGCGGCCGCCAGGGTTCTTCTAAGCGCCGAAGAAAAGCGCGCCGCCGAAGCAGGCCGCGAGCGCGCGGATGCGGGCCAGGAGCAGACCGCTGTCGATATCCAGTCGGACGGTTTGACGCAGAGCGTCAACCAGCGCTCCTCCCTGCAGGAAGCGCAGAAACTCCTGGAGCAAATCGCGGGCTTGATCCGCCAGCGTTCCGCGGAAGCAGAACGGCAGGCGGGCGAGGCGGACAGG
>DATIRX010000535.1:0-21581 GCA_035469225.1 Bryobacteraceae bacterium | reverse complement strand
GCCACGTTGCTGTATGCGCGCATGCTGCGCACGCTGGAGCGCCGAGGACTGCAAAAACCGCCCTGGGTCACGCCCGTTGAATTCGCTCGCGTTCTGCCCGCCTCCGAGCTCGCCATGCTGGTGGAGGATCTCACCGGGGCTTACAACGAGTTCCGCTTTGGCGGACGCCAGGATGCGGCTACGCGCATGGTGCGGCTGCTGCGGCGGATCGAAGCGCTCGAGTCCCGCTGAGCGATGACGACCGTACCTGAGTACAGCGTCCGCGAGCAGCGCGGATGGTACCTCTACGACTGGGCCAACTCCCCCTACTTCACTTCTGTCCTGCTGGTTTTTTTGGGCTCGTATCTCACCGGGCTCGCCAAGTCGGCCGCCGATGCGAACGGATACATTCACCCTTTCGGCATTCCCGTAGATGCGCGCAGCCTGTATCCCTACCTGATCAGCATTTCCGTGGCGGGCCAGGTTATTTTTCTTCCGATCGTCGGCGCCATCGCGGATTATGGACATCGGAAAAAAGAGCTGCTGGCGCTCACGGCGTTTCTCGGCTCGGCCGCCACTGTGGCGATGTTCTTTATCCAAGGCACGAATTATATGCTGGGAGCCGCGCTGCTGATTGTGTCCAACATCAGCTTCGGTGCGTCCATCGTGGTGTACAACTCCTTTTTGCCCGAAATCGCCCCGCCGGAACAACGCGATGCGATTTCTTCCCGCGGATGGGCCTTGGGATATGCGGGCGGCGGCTTGCTGCTGGCGCTGAATCTGCTTTTACTCGCCAGCGTCAAAAAGCTAGGCATTACCGAAGCCCTGGCCGTGCGCATCAGCCTGGCATCCGCCGGAGTCTGGTGCCTGCTGTTCACCGTTCCGGTCTTGTTCGCCCTGCGGAATCGAGCTCCGGCGCGAGTCCCGCCACCGGGTCAGAACCGGGTGGCGGTCGCATTCCGGCAATTGGCGCACACGCTGAAACACGCGCGCGGGTATCCGCAAACGCTGCTGTACCTGGCCGCATACATGATCTATAACGACGCCATCCAGACCGTTCTGGCGGTCGCCGGACAATTCGGTACGGATGCCCTGAAGATCCCGATCTCGCAATTGGCCACCGCGATTCTCATGGCCCAGTTCGTGGGAATCTTTGGAGCGGTCGGGTTCGGAAAACTGGCCGCGCGCATCGGAACCAAGTTCGCCATCGCCGCCGCGCTGGTGATTTGGTGTCTCATTTTGGTCTACATCTATGCTTTCGTAAGCACGGTGCAGCAGTTCTTTTTCGTGACGGCGGGCATTGCGCTGGTGATGGGCGGCAGCCAGGCGCTGAGCCGGTCTCTGTTCGCACAAATGGTTCCCAAGGGCAAGGAAGCCGAGTACTTCAGCATTTACGAAATCAGCGACAAGGGGACCAGCTGGCTGGGTCCGATGTTTTATGGCCTGGCGCTGCAGTGGACCGGGAGCTATCAGGCCGCCATCCTGTCGTTGATTGTCTTTTTCGCGGCCGGCCTCGCGATACTTTCCCGCGTGGACGTGCAGAAAGGGGCACGGGACCTGGCGGCGGCTACCGCAGCACCGGTGACGAATTAAGTTCCAGGTTCAATTCCTTCACCATGCCGGGCAGGGCCGATTGAACGATCTGCTCATCGCGGTTCAGGGTGGCGGCGTAGCGGGCGCGGTCGCGGCTGGCGCCGGTCAGGATGAGCGTCACGCCTTTGCGGGGATACCAGAGCCGCCGATAACCGCTGGATCCCGATGATTCAAACCACCGGTCGCTGGCGGGATTCCCCAGCTTCTTCACGATCGAGGCATAGTCGTCCTGGCCGCTGAAGTCAGGCAGCCGGAGGGGAGCGGAAGTCCAGCCGAAGCGCGCTCCCAAATGCGCATCACGCACCACGAAGATGACCGCGAGGCACACCAGGATGCCCGCGGCAATCGAACCGCGCAGCACTCGCCAGAAACGGGAATCACTGCTCGTCTCGGCCCGGATCGCCACTACGCCCGCAGGTTGCGGATACAGCGCCCGGCGTGGGCTCGACCGGCTGAATTCGTTCACCGCGCGCGGCATTTCGAGGACGATGCGGCGATGCGGCACCACCACGCCTTCCCGGTACTCGAGTTCTTTCACCAGGCCGACGATGCGGTAGGGCGCCTCAATGGAGGAGATTTCGCCGACAAATTGCCGGGGGATGCAGAGTTCTTCCGAAGTCTTGGCGTTCGCCACAACCACGTCGGTCCAGTTGGCGCGCCGCAGGATCCACTCATTGTGTTCGACCCCCACGATGGCCGGGTAGAACGAGAACCGGCCGTGGCGCAATTCGGACAGGCCGGCGGCGATCAGCGGCACAGACACTAGATTTATTGTAGCCGCCTGGCGCGCGTGGCTACAATGGTGGCGGTGCCTGCGCGGTTGTCTCTTCCGCTGCTGATATTCCCGCTGCTGCTGGCCGCCGAGGACTCGGTGCGCGTCGAGTACGCCTGCCCTGCTGCCGACCTGGAACGATTCGGGCTGACCTGTTCGGAAAACGAGCCCTGCGATGTTTTTCTGGAGCTGGCCTCGGTGGAGGGAGTGGGTTCCACTGTCTTTGCCGCGGGAAATCTGCACACGGTCACGACAACGCTTTACGGCGTCCTGCTGGTCAGCGGCGACGGAGGCAAAACCTGGACCGAGCCGAATCCGCGGATCCCGGCGGCCGCACTCGACCAGGTGCAGTTCCCCGATTTCCAGCGCGGCTGGGTCAGCGGCGTCAACCTGGAGCCGCTGGCTCGCGATCCGTTTTTCCTGACGACCGCCGATGGCGGGAAGACCTGGCGCCGCCGTCCCCTGTTCAACGAAACCAGGTACGGGTCCATTCAACAGTTCTGGTTCGATTCAGTGAAATCCGGCGAACTGATTCTGGAGCGGCCGCAGGGCGCTGCGAGCGTCTACGAAATCTATGAGACCGCCAACGGAGGCGACACGTGGACCATCAAGGAAGCCGCCAGTAAGACGCCGAAGCTGGCCAAAGCCCCCACCAAGGAGAATGCCACCTGGCGCGCGCGCACGGACGCCGCCAGCAAGACGCATCGCATCGAACGGCGCACGGCGCGCGGGTGGGAACTGGTCGCGAGCCTCCCGCTGCGCGCTGGAGTCTGCAAGTGAGCACCGCGAAAGGTATCGAGCTGGAGCTGTTCCGGCACTTGCTGGTATCGATTGCGGAGGAGATGGGGACGGTGCTGCGCAAGACCTCCTATTCGGCCAACATCAAGGAGCGCCGCGATTATTCCTGCGCAGTCTACGATGCGCGCGGCGATGCCGTGGCCATGGGCGATCACATGCCGGTTCACCTGGGAGCCATGCCGCTTTCCGTCCGGGCCGTCCGGGAAACGTTCGACCTGCAGCCGGGCGATGTGGCGCTGGTGACCGATCCCTTTCGCGGCGGGACGCATTTGCCCGATATCACCGCCGTCGCTCCGGTTTTTACGCAGGGGTTCGCGCGCCGCAGCCGTCCGGCGTTCTATCTGGCGAATCGAGCGCATCATGCGGACGTGGGCGGCATGAGCCCCGGATCCATGCCTCTGGCGCGGGAGATTTTTCAGGAAGGCATTCGCATTCCGCCTGTGTTGATCCGGCGGCGGGGCGAACTCGACCGAGATCTGCTCAATCTCCTTCTGGCCAACGTCCGCACGCCGCAGGAGCGTGAGGGCGACCTGATGGCACAGATTGCTTCGATCCATCGCGGGGAAACGCGGCTGCGGGAACTGGTGGCGAGGCAGGGGCAGCCGCGCGTCCAGCGCAATATGCGCGAGCTCCAGGATTACAGCGCCCGCATGATGCAGGCGGCGATCCGGAAGCTTCCTGGCGGCGTATATCGCTTCGAGGACTGTTTGGACAACGACGGCGTTACGGACGGGCCGGTCTGGATCCGCGTGGCGGTTGCGATTCGGGCAGGCCGCGCGACGGTCGATTTCACGGGTTCCGATCCGCAGGTACAAGGCTCGGTGAACGCGAACTTCGCGGTGACTTTGGCGGCCACGATGTATGTGTTCCGCTGCATGATTCACGATGATGTTCCGTTCACGGCAGGTATTCTGCGCCCGATTCAGGTGATTGCTCCCGAGGGCACCGTGGTGAATGCACGCGCGCCGGCGGCGATGGCCGCGGGCAACGTGGAAACATCGCAGCGCATCACCGACGTTTTACTGGGCGCGCTGGCCCAGGCTGCCCCGGAGTGGATCCCGGCGGCGAGCAGCGGCACCATGAATAATCTCAGCTTCGGCGGCGGGTGGGCGCAACGTGCCTTTGCGTACTACGAGACGATTGCCGGCGGGATGGGAGCCTCGGGACGTGCCCAAGGCGCCAGCGCGATCCACACGCACATGACCAATAGCTGGAACACTCCCATCGAGGCGTTCGAGCACCAGTTCCCGCTGCGCATCGCGGGCTATCGCGTTCGGCGCGGATCGGGAGGCGCCGGCGCGCACCGGGGAGGCGACGGCATCGTCCGCGAATTTGAGTTTCTGACGGCCGCCGAGGTTACGCTGCTCTCGGACCGCCGCGAGCGCGGTCCGTGGGGATTGGCCGGCGGGAAATCCGGAAAACCGGGGCGAAATACTCTTGTGCGCGACGGGCATGCCCGGAAACTGCCGGGAAAATTGCGATTCGATGCGCGGCTGGGGGATCTGCTGCGGATCGAGACTCCGGGAGGCGGCGGTTGGGGCAAGCCGCTACTTCGCCAGGAGTGATGCGGATACCTTGGCGCGATATTCTTCTGCTTTGGCCAGCACCGCCTTGTCGTCGATGGTCAGCATCCGGCGGTTCCGCACGAGGGTGCGGCCGTTGACCATCACGTCGCTTACGTTCGACGATTTCAGCGAGTAAACCAGCTGCGAATAAACGCTGTACATCGGCTGGGCGTTGGCTTCGTCGAGTCGAAGGCTGATGACGTCGGCCCGTTTGCCGGCTTCGAGCGACCCGATCAGCTGGCTCATCCCCAGCGCCTGCGCGCCCAGGATGGTGGCCATATCGAACGCCTGGCTGGCGGTGAGAGCGCTCGGATCGCCCGCGGTAATCTTCTGGAGCTTGGCCGCGAGATCCATTTCTTCCATCAGGTCGTGATCGTTATTGGAACCCGCGACGCCGTCGGTGCCCAGGCCCACCGGGATTCCCGCCTGCAGCAGCTTCAAGACCGGCGCGACGCCGCTGGCCAGCATCATATTGCTGGACGGGCAGTGTGCGATTCCCGTTCCGGCCGCCCGCAGGAGACCGAAATCCGCCGGCGACAGCCACACGGCATGGGCGGCCATCGTCCAGCCTTGCAGCACACCCAGGTCGCTCAGAGTTGCCGCGGGTGTTTTCTTGCGCTTCTCGAGGGCTTCGTCAAACTCGGCCTTGGTTTCCGCCAGGTGGATGATCAGAGGCTTGCCGTAGCGGTCGGCCAGCGTGCGCGCGGCCTGCAGCGTGTCATCGGAGGTCGTATAAATCGCGTGCGGGGCCACCGCCGGTACAATCAGCGGATCGTCGGCGTAGGCTTTCAGGAACGTCTCGGCGCCCGCCAGAGCAGCTTCGGGAGTCTTGTAATCCGGCGCGGGGAATCCGATCACGGTCTGCCCCAGCATTCCGCGCATCCCGGCTCGCTTGGTCTCTTCGGCGACGGTCTCTTCGAAGTAGTACATGTCGGCGTAGGTGGTCGTGCCGGAGAGCGCCATCTCGAGCAGGCCCAGGCGCGTGCCCCAGCGGACGAACTCGCGATCCACGTTCTTGGCTTCCGCCGGGAAGATGAATTTTTCGAGCCAATCCTGCAGCTTCAGATCGTCCGCCACGCCGCGAAACAGCGACATGGCCGCGTGCGTGTGGGTGTTGATCAGGCCCGGCGCCAGGATCGCGTTGGGCTGATCCATGCGATTCCTGGTGGAATATTTCTGCTCGATATCCGCCAGCTTGCCGACCTCAATAATAGAGTCGCCGCGTATGGCAATGGCTCCGTCCTCGATCACGCGGCGCTGGGCGTCTTCGGTGACCACATAGCGGGCGCTCCAGATCAGGTCGACTGCCTGTTGTGGTGCCTGTTGCTGGGAAGGAAGGCTCCAGCACAACAGCAGGATGGCGGCGGCAATGCGGGCGAGGCGCAGCAAACTATCAGAGTAGCGCTTCAGACAGACGTTTGAACTCGACGGGCGTGACCAGGTGAAAGCGAATGTCAAGGGAGGTGAACGGCCGCAAGGCTTCCGCCGTGGCAGGGCTGGGCGGCTCGGGCGAGGCCACGAACAGGTGCTGCCCGGCGATGCGGAAGGGCAGCACCTGCCACTGGCGAACGGCGTGTTCCGGCAGCGTGTGCGCCACCGGCCAGGGGACGGATTCCGGCTCCACGCGTGCGATCGGCAAGCCCTGCTGCAGGCTGAGCGCGTCATACAGCGCGTCGATTTCCAGACGGCCGGACCCTACCAGGTATTCGCCCAATCGCATGCCCGGCGTCTGCGCGGCTAATGCCGCGGCCAGATCCGAAGGCTGGATGGATCCGGAACCGACCAGTATTTCGCCGAGCCTGCGCTTTTGCGCGAGCAGCGCGGATCGCACCGGATAGGCGTGGTCGGTCTTGAGCCATTTCAGCGGCCGTCCGCGCACCCGGGCGACGGTGTATCGCGTCACGGCCTGCACCGTGGCGGCGGTATTCAGCGCGTTGGCATACACGGCGCGCACGGGAACGCCCAACGCAAATACGAGACCGTAGATGCGGCCCGCACACAGTCCACGGATACCGATGCGCAGGATCTGCAGCGCCATGGTGGCCCCGGCGATGCGTGCCTGGCCGGGCGAGACTCGCATCCACAAGGCCGTGGCGAGCCCGTATACGAATACCAGATTGGCGGCCAGGCTGACAGGATTCGCTATCAGACCCTTGCGGTCGCGCCACAGCCAATAGACCTCGCCCGGACTGCCTGTCCAGCCCAGGCGCTGCCAGCCCTGCAGGGCGATGCCCATCACCCAGCGCGTGCGCTGGCGCAGCGCGGCGTTCCACCGGGCCGGGAAAAACTCGCGGGTGGCGACGAAGTCGTGCCGCCCGCCGGCCGCGTTTTGCGACAGGGAGCCCTGCGAGATGGGGACAAATGCCTGCGAGCATCCCAAGCGGAACATGCGCAGTCCGTTTTCATAATCTTCGGTGAGTGCCTCCGGTGCGAACAGCTGGTTGGAGGAAGCATGCGCCAGTTTTTCGAGTGCCTCCCGGCGATACCCCGTGCCCACGCCCGCACTGGGAATAAAGCCGCCCAACGCCTCGCGGACCAGCATGTCGCGCGTGTGGTTTTCCGCGAACTCATCGCAGTACACTCCGTGGGTCAGCCAGTGGAGGGGTGTGGGCAGCGCCAGCACCGGCGTTTGCACGAAGTCGTAGCGCGCCGCGTAATAGTTGATCCAGGACAGCTCTTCGGGATGGATCAGGTCTTCGGCGTCATGGATCAGGACAATGTCGAAGGACTGGCCGCTGCGCTCTTCCTCCAGCAGCAAGTGTTGATAGATCCAGTTGAGGCAATCGGCCTTGGAGGTGGGGCCGGGATGCGGGCACAGCGCCAGGTGCACTTGCGAAAAACGCTCCGCGACGGATCGGACCGCTTCCTGCGTCTGGACGTCATTGGGGTAGCAGCCCGCGAAGAAATGGTAATCCGGATAGCGAATGGCGGCCAGGTTATGTTCCAGCATCCGCGCGATGACTTCGTGCTCCTGCCAGAGCGGAACAAAAATCGCGATTCGCTGCCGGGGCGCATTCTCCAGCTGCCGCGGACCGGGAGGAAACAGGCTGGCGGCCGGACGCAATACGGACTTGATCCAGGTCCAGGCCCGCGCCAGATCCACCACCAGATCATCCAGGCCGAAGATCAGAAGTGCGACGGCCAGAGGCGTCAGGATCGCCAGAACGATGCGGTCGAGGACGGCGGAATACAGCATGCCTTAAGTACAGTGGCGGGAAAGGCACAGTACTCTCAAACTCACGCGCGGTGATTCACGCGTGGTGATTCAGGGGTCCGCTGCCCGACCCCAGGCCAGGGGCGGTGCGGATTGCCTCGGTGATGAACTCCTTGGCCCGCGCGATGGCCGGGCGCAGCGCGATGCCCTTGGCCAGTTCCGCTGTGATGGCCGCCGAATAGGTGCATCCGGTCCCGTGGGTATGCCTGGAAGCAATGCGCGGACTCGAGTATTCGTGAAAACCGCGATCCGGCTCGAACAGGACATCCACGGCGTCGCCTGCGAGGTGTCCGCCTTTGATTAGGACATTTTTCGCACCCAGCGACGCCAGTTTCTCCGCGGCTTTCCGCATGGAGGCCAGGTCGTGGACGGGAAATCCGGCCAGGGCGGCGGCTTCCTCCAGATTCGGAGTCAGCAAGAACGCCCGCGGGATCAAGCACGCTGTCAGAGCGCCCCGAGCATCTTCTTCGATCAGAGGCGCCCCATGCTTGCTGATCATCACCGGATCGATCACCAGCGGAAATGTGAAGTTCTTCGCGGCGGACGCTACGGCCTCCACCACTGCCCGGTTTCCGAGCGCTCCGATCTTGGCGGCATGCGGGCAGATGTCGGTCGTGACCGCATGGATCTGCTCCAGTATCAGGTCGGGCGCCATGATTTCCACGCGCGTGACGCCGCGGGTGTTCTGCACCGTGATCAGCGTCACGACGGCTTCCCCGTAGACGCCCAGGCGATGAAAGGTTTTCAGGTCGGCTTGCAGGCCTGCGCCGCCGCTCGGATCAGAGCCTGCGATGGAAAGAGCCACCCTGGTAATCACTGTACTGAGTCTAGCGTTGTCACTGGAAATTGAGACGAGTCATAGTCGTTCCCGCACTGTTGGACAGTTTCATCTCTACGCCGGCAATCCCGGACGTATCGCCGGTGACCGGAAAACTCACCCGCACCTGGAACGCGCTGCCGGCTTGCGTCTTGGTGAAGAACGCCCGAAAGGCCGGGGTGAAGTCGGCCAGAATCGCGCCGGGCGGGAGCGCCTGGCCGGATGGATCGAAGAAGGTGAACACCATCGCGCCGGCCGCGTAGGTGTTATCGAAACCGATCACCTGAATATCCAGATTCCCGCTCCGGCGGGTCGCGGTTGTGGTGTCCAGCGAAAGCAGCGCCGGAGGAATCGTCAGGAGCGTGGTGGGATCGCCATCGGTCGAGATTCCCGTAACCGTGAATCGGATCCGGCCGGATGAGGTGCCGGTCTGAAACAGGGCCGACGTCTGCCCGTTGATCGAAACCTCCGTGCTCCCCTGCTTTACGGAGAAGGGCAGCGAGCGCGTGCCGGTGGCCAGAAAAACCACCGCGGGATCGTCCGTCACCAGTGTCGTATCGGGAACGAAGGCGAGATTCAGGAAGCCGGACGCGGTCGCGGGAGCGGCATTGGGAAGCCGCATGGTCAGCCGCCGTTGCTGGGCGCTGCGCATCGGTCCGGCATCGAATTCCAGCACCGGCTTGGGGAGCGGGGAATCAAACGCTGCCGCGGTGAGGACGTAGGTTCTGGTTTCGATGGCCAGCGATCCGGTATACGAGCCGGCCGTGTTCGCCGTGAACTCGATTACGAAAGCCGTGGTGTCGCCCGGGGCCAGCGTGAACGGCGCTTTCGGTCCCGAGGATTGCCGGAAGCCTGCGCCGGTGACCTGCAGCGTCGCGATGGGCATGGCTTGCGCGGATGCGTTCTGCAGATAGAAGTTGCACAGGCGCAACTGGCCTGTTTGTACGCGTCCGAAGTCGATCGCAGGAGGCGGACCGTCCGATCCGGTGCATGCCGGAAAGACCGTCAGACTCGGACCGGTTACCACGGTTGCGACCGCGATCACGCTGAGGTTATTGATCTGCGAGTTGACCTGCACATTCGCGCTGTAGACTGCCGGCGTTAACGCCTTGAACGTCAGCAGAACGTCCTGTGCGCTGCCCGGCGCGACGGGGAAGGGCAGGGACGGCCGGTCGATGCTGAACCCGATGCCGTCGGCGGAGAACCGGGTTATGTTCGCTACGCTGGCGCCGTTGTTCTTCACGCGCAACCGGACGCTGGCGGTATCGCCCGCCGCCACCTTGCCCAGGTCCAAGGCCGCGCTCACGGGCGTCGCCGTGCTCCCGTTCATCGCGTACAGAGCGATCTGAGCCCGCGCCGAAAACGGAAGCAGAAACGCCAGAAGGACGGCCGGCTTCATGGAGTGTTTCCCGGCAGAACGAATAACTGCTCCTGCCCCACGTCCAGGCGCAGCGCGAAGGTGGTGGCGCCCGCGCGAATCGCGGCATAGTGCGGACCCATGGATGCGATGGCGGTGATGGTCTCCGCGCCGGCGAATTCAAAACGCAACTCGGTCGCGTCCCGACGGCGGAGGACCAGTTCATCCGCGGTTGCGAACAGCACGCCTTCCTTGAGCAGCAGGACGGGTCCCTCTGTCACGCCGGCCCAATCGCGCCGCAACGCGAATTCGATTCTGTCACCGGCGACGCGGAGGGAGAGCACGTCGCTATCCACGGTCCCATCCAGAGGTTCAAGCGTATTCTCGCGCCAGCGGGCCAGGGTCCGCGATTCCGGAAAGCAGATCACGGCAGTATCGCCATCCCAACCGAATAAGGCGGGGCCTGGAGGCGCCTCCACCTCACCCGTCGCCGAGAGAATCTTCGAGTCGGTCTTGGCCAGGCACAGCTGCTCCGAGCAGGCCGCGGAGAGAACTCCCGACATCATCGCCGGCCCCAGCAGGAAGCTGCCCGCGACGCCCTGCACGCCCCGCAGGGATCCCTGAGAGTCGACGATCACCCCGGCCGCGGGAACGTCGATCCCTGACTGCGACCACGCGCAGACTGCGACGGATAGCAGAACAATGCGTTTCATGGCTTGCCGATAATGATCGTGGGTGTTCCGATCTGGGGAGCATTCACGGTTCCCGCTGTTGCAACGGGTGTCCCGCGGCTGGTCACGGCTGCCGCGCCTGCGAACGCACCCGCGGCGATGGCAATCCCGACCCATATTTTTCGGTGACTTCGCCAGCCGGCGGCCGCTGCCCTGCGGGGTTCGGCGGCAACGGCAGCGTCGGAGAGAAACAATCCGCACACTGTGCCTGCGCGAGCCGGGCCTTTGGCCGCGGTAATCCGGATCTCCAGTGGTCCTGTGACGCGGTTCCACTGCATGCCCCATACGCTCGCGCGCCCGTCCGCGCCGGTCGTCGCGATTTCCGTGCGCATTCCGGAAGCAAACGCTCCGGTGGGTCCGTCATCGGGAAGCCGAAAGCTCACCGCCGCGTTTTCCACGGGCCTGCCGGTTTCGTCGGTCACCTGCACCGTGACGCCGCGCGTGGCTCGTGCACCGATGGGGTAGACCGCGCCTTCTCCTTCGACGATGCGGATTTGCAGGATGGCCGGATCGCTCTGCGCTGCCAGCGGCCAGGACAGAATCAGAAGAAAAACGAAATGCCGAGCCACGAGAGTAAGTGGCCGGATGGTGGAAATACTCTCAGGGTGAGATGCCAGAACAAATCATCGGGACCAAGCCGAGATTCGGAAACCGAATGTAGGGTCCAGGCAAACAGTTGCGGCTCCAGAAATAGTTTTGCCAGAGCTTGGGATCGTACACATGAACGTAATCCCAGTGCAGCGGCCGGTCGGTGTAGAAAAGCCAGATCCGTCCGCGAAAGTCGCGCGGGACCTTCCCGTCCAGGTCGCGCACCACCTGTTCGGGGGTCGAAACATCCCGACCGGCCGGTTTGCCGCGCGGGCAGCAGGGCCACCCGGTATCGCCATAGAGCGCCGGCGCCGCGGTCCAGCCCTGGATAGCGGTGTAAAGCTGAAAGCCTTCGCGAAGCGAGGCATGCACCAGGACCAGGTCGGCAGGAGCGACGTTCATGCGGAGATAACGAACTGCTCCGGCCATATCTTCTTCCGGCTGGAAGCGCCCCTCGTGAAACTGCTTGCGCACGCCCAGGAACATCACGACGGCCGCGGCCAGAACAACCACCGCGTCCCATTTCCATCGGGTCCGTCTGAGGAGATCTTCCAGATTCATGACCAGCAGGAGGATGAAGCACGGCCGGACGAACAGATGGGTGCGGGGGCTCGCCGGATACCAGCCGAGCAATTCGCTGGCGAATAACAGAACGCAGGGAGCCAGCAGAATCAGGCCGATGGTGTTCCTGGTCCACGCGATTCTGGCGGCGAATACGACGCACAGTACGACGGCCGCGATCATGCCCGGCGCCAGCCAGGCCTCGGGATCGCCCATCCAGTAAGTCCGCAGCGCCGGAGTGTAGTTCGGGCGGATCAGGAACCCGTACAAGACAGCCAGCACAGCCGTGCTGATTCCGGCGAGCATCGCCGCCCGTCCGCGATTGCCCAACGCCACTGCGACCACCACTGCCGGCAGCAGAAACACGGTCGGATATGACAGCGTCATGGCGGCAACCACTACACCCAGCAGCACATAGAACTGCTTTCGATCGGGTTTTTGCAGATACGCGAGGGCGGCCAGCAGAACCACGGCCGTCGCGGCGACCTCTCCGCCGTATTGCTTGAAGGCCCGGAAGTATTCGACCACAGTCGGGTGAAACGCGAGCGTTACGGTCGCCAGAAGGGCGAAGGCCGGCGAGACAACCCGCCGGGCCGCCGCCAGCATGGCCGCTACGGCCAGCAAGGAGATCAGCAGGGGAACGCTGCGCAGCACCACGGTGGACAATCCGAACAGGCGCACGGCGGTTCTGGCGATCATCAGGAAAAGCGGAGGGCTGGTCTGCAGCCAGTTGGGGTAATAGAACATTCCGGCGAGCGTGGGAGCGTTCACCGAATTTGCCACCCAAGCCTCATCCAGCCATAGACTTCGCCCGATGCCGTACAAGCCCAGGATCAAGGTAAACCCGAGCAATACTACGGTCGCCATCCTCCCTGTCAACACTTCAGCAAGTATGCCGCACGCCGTGCTTAAATGGTAAAAAGTCCTAATGTCAGATTTCGGGTTTAAGTTGCGCCGGAGCGCCAAGTCATTTTCGCTTCGTTTACGGGAGTTGCGGATGATCGCCTGGGGGGCGATGCACACCAGCCATCCCATCATGGCGCACATCATTCCGATCCGCCGTTGTAACCTATCCTGCACATACTGCAACGAATACGACGATTTTTCGAAGCCTGTCCCCACCGAAACCATCGTCCGGCGAATCAATCGTCTGGCCGACCTGGGCACGGTCATCGTCACGCTGTCAGGAGGCGAGCCTCTGCTGCATCCCGAGCTGGACGACGTCATCCGCGCCATGCGTCGCCGCGGGCTCATTGCTGGAATGATTACGAATGGCTACCTGCTGACGCCGGAACGGGTGAAGCGGCTGAATCGCGCCGGCTTGGACTGGATGCAGATCTCCATCGACAACGTCATGCCCGACGATGTCTCGAAGAAGAGTCTCAAGGTTCTCGACAAGAAGCTGCAAGTGCTGGCCGAACATGCGTTGTTCCGTGTGAACATCAACTCGGTGGTAGGCGGCGGGATTCACAATCCTGAAGATGCGCTGGTGGTGGGGCGACGTGCGGTGGAACTCGGGTTCCAGGCGACGGTCGGAATCATCCACGACGGCGACGGCCAGCTTCGCCCGCTGAGCGAACGCGAACGCGGCGTGTATCACCAGATGAAGGCCATGGAGAATCGGGGGTTCGCCCGGTTCAGCTATTTCCAGGACGCCATTGCGCTCGGCAAGCCCAACGATTGGAAGTGCCGCGCGGGCTCGCGCTATATGTACATCTGCGAGGACGGGCTGGTGCATTATTGCTCGCAGCAGCGGGGCTATCCGGCCAAACCTCTGGACCAGTACAGCCGGGATGACCTGCGCCGCGAATATCTCACTGAAAAACCGTGCGCTCCGTACTGTACCGTGAGCTGCGTGCACTACGTCTCCTATTTCGATTTCTGGCGCGGGAAGCAGACGCTGCAATCCGACATGCCCGCCCAGAGCGGAACGCCCCTGGTGAAGATCCAAGGCGCGGATTAACTTAGAAACGAAGGCCCTAGTCCCGCCTAAGGCTTTTCTTTCGTAACACTTTGCATCGCGCCAGTGTCATTCTTTAAGCAAAGAGGTATGGACATGAAAACCAGGATCGGTTTAGCAACTGTAATCGCACTTGCGCTGGCGGGATGCAGCAAGACGACGGACCAGCCCTCCACCGTCACCGGGCTTACGCCCGAATCGACGGCACCGAAATCGGATACGCCGCTGTTCTCCAAGCCGGATCCGGTGACCATCGCGCCAGGCACCCCGCTCAGGATTCGGACCGATAGCGCCTTGTCGACCAAGACGGCCAAGGCGGGCGATACCTTTACAGCCACGCTGACGGAGCCGCTGGTGGTCGATGGCAAGGAAATAGCGCCTCGCGGGGCGCGGGCGCAAGGGCGGGTCGTGAATTCAGACGAGGGAGGCCGCGTCAAGGGTGTCGCCAGCATCTCGGTTCGCTTGACGCAGATTCACGTGGGAACCCGGGATGTCGCGATTACGACCGGGACGATCGGCCGCCAGGCGCGCACAACCAAGAAAAAAGACGCGGTGAAGGTGGGTATCGGAGCGGGCATCGGAGCGGCCATCGGAGCGATTGCGGGCGGCGGAGAAGGGGCGGCCATCGGTGCCGGCGCCGGCGGCGCTGCAGGGACCGGCCTGGTTCTGGCGACGCATGGAGAGCCTGCGGTGATCCCCGCCGAGACCGTTCTCACGTTCAAACTGACGGCTCCCGTGACACTCGATCCCGCCTAGTCCCTACGGATTCCGGTAGCATTATTTCCTGAAATCCATAGAGTCCATGGATTTCCATGCGCAAGCCATAGTAGAGTCAGCACCATACGCGCTATTCTTAGATTGGTAGGCGGAGTGCATGCAGGTTGCACCGGAGTAGTGTCGGTTGGGGGCTATGCGGGAAATACGGCAACAGCTCGTGAACGCTTTGCTGATGATTGTCACCGTGGCGGCGGTGGTCGCCGCGGGGATTAATTTTCAGCAGCAGAGCAAGTTCCACATGCCTGACGACGGAGTCACCTGGGTGGACCGCCAGCAGGGCGACCAGATGCTCGCGGTGGCGACGTATATTGCTCCGGGAAGCCCGGCGGAGAAAGCCGGGATTCACGAGGGCGACGTCCTGGTTTCGATCGACGGCCTGCGGATCAACCGGGCCGAAGAAGCCGCGCAGGTGCTGGCACGGCTGGGGACGTGGCACAAAGCCGAGTACAAGGTCCAGCACGGCGGCACGGAGGTTCCGGCGCCGGTGATTATCGGCGAGGTCACTCGCGATTCGACGCTCTACTATCAGTACGCGGTGGGCGCGGTATATCTGGCCATCGGTCTGTTTGTTTATTTCCGCCGCGGCAGTGCGCCGCGGGCGCTGCACTTTTTCCTGCTGTGCCTGGTCTCCTTCGTTCTCTCCACGTTCCACTACACCGGCAAGCTGAATAACTTCGACAAAGTCATTTACCTGGGCAGCGTGGTGGCAGGGTTCCTGGCGCCGACACTGTTTCTGCACTTCTGCTGCACGTTCCCCGACAAACAGAAATGGATTCGCCACCGCGGCGCGGCTTTGGTGATTTACGTTCCGGGTCTGGCGCTGCTGGCGGTCCAGTCGGGATTCATCCTGGGCTGGCTGCGGACGGCGGCTCCCCTGATCGAGATGCGCTGGCTGCTGGACCGGGTGTGGCTGGGGTTCCTGTGTGCCATGTATCTGGGCGGCGCGGCCGTGCTGGCGTTCCAGATGCGCCACGCCAGCGATCCGATCGTACGCCGCCAGCTGACCTGGCTGCGGAACGGAGCGCTGCTGGCCATGATTCCGTTCGGGCTGTTTTACGCCGTCCCGTACATGTTCGGCGTGGCTCCGAATCAGGCGATGAATCTGGCCGTACTGTCGCTGCCCTTGATCCCTCTGACGTGGGCCTACGCGATTCTGCGCTACCGGCTGATGGATGTGGACGTCATTTTCCAGCAGGGTTACGCCTACACATTAGCGACGTTGTGCCTGCTGGCAATCTTCTACGGCTTGATTTTTTCAGTGAGCGGTGCGGGCGAGCTGAACGGCGCTGCCATGCTCGTGATGATCCTGATGGCGGCGTTCGTGTTCCAGCCGATCCGGAAATGGGTCCAGGAACAGCTGGACCGGTACTTCTACAAAGACCGTTATGATTACCGCCGCACGCTGATCGAGTTCGCACGCGAGCTGGGGTCGCCTACGGATCTACGGGAGATGCTGGAGACCGTGGCGGACCGGCTGATCCGCACGCTGGGGATCCGCTACGTCGCGTTCTTCATCTGGGACGAAGCCGAGGACCGCTTCCAACTGGAGCTGGCCAGCAATCGCAACGGGAAACAAACCGACCAGGTGCCGTACGGACTGGATCTGAGTTTTCTGAGCCCCAGTCCCAAGAAGCCTTACCTGTTTTTCGAGCGCACGCGCAACCTGCTGGACGTAGTCTCGCACGAGTGGCCCGCCGGAGTGCGGCGTTCCATCGCCGAGCTGGAATTGACCTACTATCTGCCGTGTACGGCGCACGGCCGGACCATCGCGTATCTGGGAGTGAGCCGCACGGAATCCTACGATTTCCTTTCGAGCGAAGACCTGGAGCTGCTGATGACATTGTCGGGTTATGTAGGCATCGCCATCGACAACAGCAAGCTGTACCAGTCCCTGCAGCGCAAGGCCGACGAGTATGAGCGCCTGAAAGAATTTTCGGAAAACATCGTCGAATCCATCCACGTGGGGATTCTGGCGGCGGATTTAGAGGATCGCGTGGAAAGCTGGAACTCACAGGTCGAGAAGCTTACTGGAGTCCTTCGCCAGGACGCCGTGGGACGAAAGCTGCGGGATCTGCTCCCGGAAGACCTGTGCGATCGCCTGGAAGCTTCGCGCGATGACGCCGGGGTCCAGAACATCTACCAGTATCTGTTCCAGGAGAGGGAGGCTACGCTGAACATCGCCGCTGCTCCGCTGATTTCGAGGGAAGGCGACCGCATCGGCCGGCTGATCATCCTGGACGACGTGACCGACCGTGCCGAGTTGGAGCGCCGGCTGATCCAGGCGGACAAGCTCAGTTCCATCGGATTGCTGGCGGCGGGCGTGGCGCATGAAGTGAATACGCCGCTGGCGGTGATTTCGACCTATGCGCAGATGCTGGCCAAGCAGATTTCCGGTGACGAGCAAAAAGCCCCGCTGCTTGAAAAGATCGCCCGGCAGACGTTCCGCGCGAGCGAGATCGTCAATTCGCTGCTGAACTTCTCGCGGACGTCGGCCACCGAGTTCGTTCCGGTGGACTTGAACAAGGTGGTGCGCGAAACGCTATCGCTGGTGGAGCACCAATTCGCCCAAGTGTCGATGAAAACGGATCTTTCGCTGGACGATAAGATCGTCTCGGTGAAGGGCAGTCCCGGAAAACTCCAACAGGTGTTCCTGAACCTGTTCCTGAATGCCCGCGACGCCATGGAATCGGGCGGGACTTTGAGCATCGAGACGCGCCAGGTGAACGGCTCGGTTCGGGTGAGCGTGCGCGACACCGGTGCGGGCATCGCCGCGGAAAATCTGGCGCGCATCTTCGATCCGTTCTTCACCACCAAGGGCGCCAAGAGAGGCACGGGGCTGGGACTTTCCGTGAGTTACGGCATCATACGGGAGCATGGCGGCGACATCACGGTGCAGAGCCAGCTGGGCCGAGGAACGCAGTTCCTGCTGACATTCCCGATCGGCGCCAAAGCGGTGGTGCCGCCCGCGCCGGCCCGGACCGAAGCGCCGCGAGCCGGAAGTCCAGCGGTTGCCGCAGCATCGGCCGTAGCCACGATCCGGACCGAATCTCCCTCTGTTCCGTCGCCGGTGGTTGCACAGTCTCCTCTTATCATCGGCCGCACACATGTGAGTAACCAGGAGCCTGGCGCAGCATCGAGTCTGGACGATCGGTTGGGGAGCGGCGCCGGCCCTGTGCGGTCTGACAGGTTTATCCAGTAAATGGCCGATACGGTCGCAAACTTTCCTCCCGACGTGCTGACGGAAGACGCCGCCCGCGGGCGAATCCTGGTGATCGACGATGAGCCCGACATTCGCGACAGCCTGGAAGCGCTTCTTTCGAGCGAAAACTACCGCGTAGAGCTGGCGGCCAATGCCACCGACGGACTGAAGCGCCTGGAAGGCTCGGCCTACGACCTGGTCCTGCTGGATCTCATGATGCCGGACAAGAGCGGCATGCAGGTGCTGGAAGAGGTCCGCACGCGCGACCGCGAGACGCCCATTTTCATGATCACGGCGTATGGCTCGGTGGAAGTCGCCGTGGACGCACTGAAGCGCGGCGCCAACGATTATTTCCCCAAGCCCTGGGACAACGAAAAGCTGCTGATCGAGATCGATCACATGATCGCGAAGCGGCGGCTGGAGCGCGAAAATACCGAGCTCAAGCGCGCGCTCCGGCAGCGCTACAGCTTCCCGAACATCGTCGGCAAGAGCGAGCGGATGCTGAAGATTCTGGACCTGGTGGGGCAGGTAGCCGCCAGCCGCGCCACCATCCTGATCACCGGCGAGACGGGTACCGGCAAGGAGCTGATCGCCAACGCGATTCATGCGCATTCCGCCCGGTCGGACCATCCCTTTGTGCCGGTGCACTCCGGGTCGGTTCCACCGGATCTGCTGGAATCGGCGCTGTTCGGCCACGTCAAAGGCGCGTTTACCGGGGCGCTGGCGGCGCGCAAGGGCTACTTCGAGGTGGCGCATCAGGGGACCATCTTTTTCGACGAGATCGGGACGATTTCGCTGGAGACCCAGACCAAGCTGCTGCGCGTGATCCAGGAGCGCGAGTTCATGCCCCTGGGGTCGGCGGAAACCATTCGCGTGGATGTCCGCATCGTGGCCGCCACCAACGCCGATTTGAAGAAGTTCGTCGAAGAAGGGAAGTTCCGCGAGGATCTTTACTATCGCCTGAACGTAATCAACCTGGCGCTTCCGCCGCTGCGCGAGCGCAAGGAAGACATTCCGGCGCTGGTGGAGCATTTCTTCGATAAGTACTGCCGGGAGAACGAGAAATACCTGGATGAACATCACCGGTCGCGGCTGAGCTTCGAGCCCGACGCCATGCAGATCCTGATGGATCACGCCTGGCCGGGCAATGTCCGCGAACTGGAAAACGTGGTGGAGCGTGCCGTCGTACTGGCATCACAAGCCAGCGTGCCTGTGGATGTTCTTCCGGAGCATCTGCTCGAAGCGCGCGGCCTGCGAATCCGCCGCGATGAAAGCGGCAGCCTGCCGGCGGACGCTTCGCTGTTCGAGATCGTCGCGGACTACGAGCGCCGCAAGATTATCGAGCAGCTGGAAGCCTCCGACTGGAGCCAGACGTCGGCAGCCGAGGCCCTGCGGATCCCGCTCTCGACCCTGAATCAGAAGATCAAGCGGCTGAACATCGAGATCCGGAAGCGCACCGCAAGTTAGTCGAGAAATGGGGACAGTCACCGGTGTCCCGTGTGAAGTCGTCGTTGCAACCAGGGCGTTTCCGGCTGGGACACTGGTGACTGTCCCCATTTTCCCCATTTTTCACCATTCACCTGATGCTACGCGGCGGCGTTCCAACAGCGGAAACCGATAGACGTAGACCCAGCATTGCCGAGTCCCCCCCTTCGCCAGAGTGGCTCTGCCAAGTTCGCGGCGATAGTTTTCTTCCCACTCGTCCAGAATCGCAAGCGTCTTCGACGGCTGGCGGAGGCGGTACAGTTCACCCGCCACCAGGTCCCCGGGCTCGCGCGCGGGACGCATCCCGGGATACCAGCGGAGGCGGTACAGCCTGCCCGGCATGGCGGCCGGGCCGACAAAGCGTGCCTCCCGCCGCAGCTGCCGGGCGTAGCGATTGCGAAAACTGCTCTTCAGCGTCCCGTAGACGAACAGATAGGGCTGGCTTGACAAGGGAATAACCCTAATCCTATCATGAGGTTTGCGGGTGATAACGGGAAACGGGGAGGATCGGCTTTGATCAAACTGGACATCATCAACGAAGTAGTCAACCGAACGGGCATCACCAAAACGAAAGCGGAGATGGCCGTCGAAACCGTGTTCGAGAGCATGAAACGCGCTCTGGGCAGAAGCGAGCGGATCGAGCTCCGGGGATTCGGAATTTTCAACGTGCGTCCGCGCAAGACCGGGATCGGGCGCAATCCGCGCACGGGCGCCGAAGTCGCCATTCCCCCGGGGAAGGCGGTTCGATTCAAGCCGGGCAAGGAGCTGCAGACGCTGCAGTAAGTCATTCTGCAACCGTACCGGATGATGGATTCCTCGCCGGAAAACGGCGGGTTTGCGTTCGCCGAGGAATTTTACGCTCGTCCGCGCCATCGCTATTGGCTGCATGCGCTGCTGCTGGTGGCCACGCTACTCAGCACAACCATCGTGGGCGCGGGTCTGGCGCGAAGTTTTGCCGCGGGTCATCCTTTTGACTACCAAGGGGATCTCGAAGGCTATGTGCGCATGTGGCAGGAGCCTTCCTATCTTCTGGCCGGCCTTCCCTTCTCACTCACGCTTCTGACGATTCTGCTGGCCCATGAATTCGGCCATTTCTTAACCGCGCGCTATTACCTGGTGGATGCCACGCTGCCGTTCTTTATTCCGGCGCCGACGCTGATCGGCACCCTGGGCGCGTTCATTCGAATCCGCTCGCCCATTCTCTCGAAGCGGGCGTTATTCGATATCGGAATCGCCGGTCCTCTGGCGGGATTCGTAGCGCTGGTGTCGCCCCTGATCGCGGGGGTGGCGCTCTCGAAAGTAGTTCCGGACATCGGGCGGAGCGGGGACCTGATCTTCGGCACTCCGCTCATGATCCGATTGGTGGAAATGGTGCGGTTTCCCGGGGTTCCAGTGCAGGATATCTACCTTCACCCGGTGGCCCGCGCCGCCTGGGTGGGATTGCTGGCGACGGCCCTGAACCTGCTGCCCATCGGCCAGCTGGACGGCGGCCATATCCTGTACGCATTCCTGGGGGAACGAACCAGGCATCTTTCGCGCCTGTTCCTTTTGATCCTGCTGCTGATGGGGATTTTTGTCACCTATAGCTGGCTGGTCTGGGCGGCCCTGTTGTTCTTTTTCAATATGCGGCATCCGTCCATCTTCGATCCGAACCCGCTGGGCCGTTTTCGAACCTGGCTGGCGCTGGCCGCGTTGGCCATCTTCATCCTGTCCTTCACTGCGTCGCCGGTTCACTCGGTGCCCTGACATTCGCCGTGAAGATATCCGCCACGATCATTACTTTCAACGAAGAGCGCAACCTGCCGCGCGCCATCGAGAGCCTGCGCTGCGCCGACGAGATTCTGGTGCTGGACAGCGGCTCGACGGACCGGACGGTGGAGATCGCTCAAAAGCTGGGTGCGCGCGTCATGGAGAGCCCCTGGCCAGGTTACGCCAAGCAGAAGAATCTGGCGGCGGAAAAGGCTTCCTACGACTGGATCCTGTCCCTGGACGCGGACGAATCCTTGAGCGAAGCACTGGAAGGCGAGATCTGGCGGCTCAAGAAGAACGGTCCTGAGTTCGATGCTTATACGATGCCGCGCCTGGCTAAGTATCTGGGCCGCTGGATTCGCCACTCGGGCTGGTATCCGGATCGAAAGGTTCGGCTGTACAACCGCACTAAGGCTTGCTGGAAGGGCGAATACGT
>DATIRX010000534.1:0-7622 GCA_035469225.1 Bryobacteraceae bacterium | reverse complement strand
TCAAGGTGCTGGCCGACGAGAAGAAAGTAGTTGTCAACCAGTACGGCTCGGTCCAGACTTTAGGCAAGCTGGGCGATGTGGCCGCGCGCAACACCTTCCTGGTGGACCCGCAGGGCACCATCCGCAAGGTCTTCCTCAAGGTGGATCCGAATCCGCACAGCAAGGAAGTTCTGGAAGCGCTGGCCGATCTGCAGAAGAAGTAGTTTAAGCTTCTTCCTGGATCTCGTAGCTGGTCACAATCTCCGCGGTGGGCCGCACCGTCGCGGCCACACCGCAATACTTTTCGGTGGAAAGCTGTATCGCCTGCGCTACGGCTTTCTCCGAAAGGCCCTTCCCCTTCAGGATGTGGCGCACTTCGAAGCGCCGGAAACTGCGGGGATGTTCCTCGCGCCTTGCCGCGCGCACTTCGATCCGGTAACCCGTCACCTGCTCCCGTTTCTTTCGCAGGACCGAGACGACGTCGGCTCCGGTGCAGCCGCCCAGCGCGATCAGCAGCAATTCCAGCGGTCCTGAAGCGGCCGAGCGCTCGCCGCGAAAATCCAGCACCTGCGCATGCCCGCTGGGCGTCACCGCTACAAAGAAATCGTCCCCGGCGTATTCCAGGGAGGCGTGGTCGCTTTTCATATTCCTAAGTCTTGCACGTACACTGAAGAATTCGATGTCCAGCGTCCTCTCGCTCAGCGATGTTCAGCAAGCCCGCCAGCGGATCGCGTCCTGTGTGCGCCGGACTCCCCTGGTCCCGAGCGCGACGCTCAGCGAACTGCTCAAGACGAATGTCTACGTCAAGCTGGAGCTGTTTCAGAAAACCGGATCCTTCAAAGTACGCGGCACGTTCAACAAAGCCCTCAGTCTGGCGCCCGAGACGCACGCGCAGGGGCTGGTGACCGTCAGCGGCGGAAACCATGGGCTGGCGGTGTCTTATACCGGGCGGACGCTGGACCTGCCGGCGATCCTTCTGATGCCGGAAAGCACGCCACCGGCGGTCATCGAGGCGGCCCGAGGCTACGGCGCGGAAGTACGATTCGCCGCCACTGCCGCCGAGGCGTTCGCACAAGCTTCCGAACTGGAACGCGACGGCTGGATTTACATCCATCCCTTTGACGATCCGATCCTGATGGCCGGCCAGGGAACCATCGCGCTGGAGATCCTGGACGACGTCCCGCAGGTGACCGACATCATCCTGAGCATTGGAGGCGGCGGCCTCATGGCCGGAGTGGGCACCGTGATCAAAGCACTGAAGCCTCTGGTGCGGATCTGGGGCGTGGAAACGCAGGGCGCCGACTCGATGGCCCGATCGCTGACGGCCGGGAAGATCGTCACGCTGGAGGCGGTGACATCCGTGGCGCGAAGCCTGGGAGCCCCGGCGCCTTCTGAGCGCACTTTCGCTATGGCCCAGCAGTTTTTGGAAAGCGTCACGGTGGTCTCCGATAAGGACGCTGTGGACGCCGCGCGCCTGCTTCTGGACCGCTTGAAGGTGCTCGCGGAGCCCGCCGCGTCCTGCACCTGGGCTGCTGCCGGCCGCCTGCAAGGGCAGTTCTCTCCCGGCAAGCATGTGGTGCTGGTGCTATCCGGCGGCAACGTCAGCTTGGATGTGCTGGCGTCAGCGAGCTAACAGTCCCGCATCCACCGGCAGCGCGTGTCCGGTAATGTACGATGCTTTGTTCGAGCACAAGAACACCACTGCGTCGGCAACTTCTTCGGTGGTTCCGAACCGGCCCATCGGATGGACGGCTAACAGTCTCGCTTCCTGATCGCTGCCGAACAATCCTTCCGACATCGGCGTGCGAATGACCGCCGGGCAGACCGCATTGACACGGATTCCCTTCTGCGCGTATTCGAGCGCGGCTGCTTTGGTTGCGCCGATCACGCCATGTTTGCTGGCGTAGTACGCGATACCGATGGGACCACCGATCAGCCCCGCCACCGACGACATATTCACGATCGCGCCGCCGCCGGTCTTCAGCATGTGCGGGATTTCATACTTCATCGCCAGGAACATGCCCTTCAGATTCACGGCCATGACGTCGTCCCAGATCTGCTCTGAGTAATCGGGGGTGGGAATGAACGTCGAGCCCCCGATCCCGGCGTTATTGAACGCGAAATCCAGCCGCTGCCAGCGGTCCATCGCGGAATCCATCAGCTTCCGGACCTGATCCGCGCGTGTCACGTCGCACGGCACGAACATCGCTTCGCCGCCCTGGGATTGAACCAGCCGGACGGTCTCTTCGCTCTCCGCTGCTCTCCGCGCACCGATCGCCACGCGTGCGCCCTCGGCGGCGAACGCGATGGCCGCAGCCCGTCCGATGCCCGAACTCCCGCCCGTGACCACCGCGACCTTGCCTTCAAATTGTTTCGTCATTTGCTCCTGATATACTGCCACAACATCGTGTTCAGCAGGACAGCCCGGTACTACGATCCGCTCTACTCGTTCAAGAATTACCCGGACGAAGCCGCCAGGATTCGCGGCCTGATCCGGCGCGAGCATCCGGGCGCGCATTCGATTCTCGACGTCGCCTGCGGCACAGCCGAGCACGCCAAGCTGCTTTCGTCGGACTTCGCAGTGGATGGAATCGACCTGGAGCCCGAGTTCGTCGAAATCGCCCGCGCTAAGGTGCCCGCCGGAAACTTTCGCGTCGCCGATATGCGGCAATTCGACCTCGGCAAAAAGTACGACGTCGTCCAGTGCCTGTTCAGTTCCATTGGCTACCTCACCGATCGCGGGGATGTCGTGCGCGCGCTGGAATGCTTCGCCCGCCATCTGGCGCCGGGCGGAATCATCCTGGTGGAACCGTGGATCACGCCGGAGAATTGGCGGCACGACGGTCCCTCCATGCTGACGGTGGACCAGCCGGATCTCAAGATTTGCCGCATGAACGTCAATCGCGTAGAGGGGAACCTCACCATCATTCCCTTTGAGTATCTGATCGCCACTCGCGACGGAATCGAGCGCCTCCAGGAAGAGCACGTGCTGGCGCTCTATACGATTGATGAGATGCTGGGCTTCTTCGAGCGCGCCGGGCTGCGCGTGAAGTACGATCCCCAGGGTCTGGATGGCCGCGGCCTTTACGTGGCGGCACGGAAGTGACGTGTCGCTAAAATAGCTTATGGACTGGACCAAGATTCGCGGCGAATTTCCGGCGCTCGAGCGCTGGACCTATCTCAACTCCGCCACCTATGGGCAAATGCCGCGGCGCGCCGTGGACGCCATCACGCATCATTCCGAGCAGCGTGACGAACTCGCTTCCACGAATTTTCTGGATTGGTACGCCGACGCCGACCGCATGCGCGGCTGCATCGCCCGATTGATTCATGCAGAACCGGATGATATCGCGTTCATACCGAACGCAGCCGCCGCATTGTCGATTGTCCTCGCAGGTCTCGGGCCGGGTCCCGGCGATAACATCGTCACCCTGGACGACGAATTTCCGAACTATCTGTATCAGGGCTTGGCGCGCAAGGTCCCCTGCGAAAGACTTCTGGAATCCATCGACGATCGCACTCGCCTGGTGGCCTTCAGTGAAGTGAACTACGCCACCGGATTTAGGCCGCCCCTTCCGGAAATCAGCCGCGTTGCGGCCGAACGAGGCGTGCCCCTGTTTCTCGACGGATCGCAAAGCGTCGGTGCCTTGACGTTCGACGTCCGCAAGACTCCGGTGGACGTGCTCGCGGTCCACGGCTACAAGTGGCTGATGTCTCCCACGGGAGCCGGCTTCATGTACGTCTCGCCCGCGTTTCGCAGGAAATTGCCGCCGAACATCATCGGCTGGCGCAGTCACCATGACTGGCGCAACGTCGATCGTCTGCACAGCGGCACGCCCGAATTCAAAGACGCGGCCGAAAAATACGAGGGCGGCGGATTGCCGTTTCATTTGCTGTACTCGATGGCGGCCTCTGTCGATTGGATGCTGGAGATAGGCCCGGAGACCATCGAGCGGCGCGTGCTCGAATTGGCCGGCTGCCTGCGGCGGATGCTCCGCGGCGCCGGCGCAACCGTCGAAGATACGGGCTCCCAGATCGTCATCGCCGGATTCCCGGGAATAGACGCCTCCCGCGTGGCCAAAGCGCTGCGCGAAGAACATCATGTGGTAATCGCGGCGCGGCACGGCCGGTTGCGCATTTCGCCGCACTTCTACAATGATGAGGGAGACCTGCAGCGTCTGGAAAGCGCCTTGAAACACTACTTGTGAGCATTCCCGTCCTGGATCTGATCTGGCGCGACGTGCGATCCGCGGCCCGCTCCTTACTGCGCGCGCCTCTGGCGGCCGCCGTGATGATCTCGATCCTGGCCCTCGGCATCGGCCTGAACACGGCGGTCTACAGCATTCTGTATGGCATTCTGCTGCGTCCCTATCCCTATGCCTCGCCCGAAAGGATCGTGCGGATCGCCTCCGCTCCGGTCAAGGACCCCGGCATCCGGGTGGGCGTCTCGCTCCCGGATTTCGAGGATTTTCGCCGGGATGCCCGCACTGTGCAGGAATTGAGCGCCTGGACCACGGAGCGCATCAACCTCATCGACACCAGCGCCGCCGTTCCAGTGGACGCGGGCGTCATTTCCGCCGGCTTGTTCGCGGCTCTGGGCGTGAAGCTCGCGATGGGCCGCGAGTTTCTGCCTGAAGAAGACATCCCCGGCGGCGACGTCAACAAGATCGTTCTAAGTAATGCCCTCTGGAAAACCCGCTTTCATGCCGACGCGGGCATCCTCGGCCAAGTGATCCGGACTTCTCTGGGATCGTTCACCGTCGTAGGCGTCGCTTCCCCGGGATTTTTGTTTCCGCGCGATTCCGCGCTGTGGATTCCGATCGAAAGCGAGCTGCGGGCCCGCAATGGATCGCGCGGCCAGCGATTCTACCGGAAATATCGCGTGATCGCTCGACTTCGCGAAGGTGCATCGCTTCAAGCCGCCAAAGATGACTTGCGTCAGATCGGAACCCGGCTGCAGCAGGAGCAGGCCCCGACCAATCGAGAGATCCTTCCGGTCGTCGAGCCGCTGCGGACCGTCGAGACCTCCGAAATGCGGCCGTACATTCTGCTGTTAATGGGCGGAGCGGGCCTGGTATTGCTGGTGTGCTGCACGAATCTCGCGAATCTTCTGCTGGCGCGGTCCGCCGCGCGCGCTCGGGAGTTTGCAGTACGCAGTGCGATGGGCGCCGGCCGAAAACGCATCCTGATTCATCTGCTGATCGAGCACGCTTTGCTGGCCGTCCTGGGAGCGGCGTTAGGCACGGCCCTGGCCGATGGGTTACTCGCGGTGTTGCCCAGAATGATCCCCACCCAGCTTCCCTTCTGGATCCATTTCGATCTGGATCGCAACGTACTGGCGTTCACCTGCGCGGTGACCGTCGGAACCGTCGTGGTGTTCGGCCTGGCTCCGTTGCTCAAAACATCCCGCGATGATCTGGAAGGCTTGCTGCGCGAGGGCTCGCGCGGGTCATCGGCTACGTCGCGCCTCCGGCGAGGACTCATTATCGGAGAGGTCGCGCTGTCGGCGGTCCTGTTAGTCTGCGCCGGCCTGTTGCTCAAGAGTCTGAATCGTCTGGAGCGGATCGAGCCCGGATTTCAGCCTCGCAATGTGCTGGTGGTTCAGCTATCGCCTTTCAAACCCGGTCCGGCGCAACAGCGGATCGAAGCCGCGACGGTTTACTTCCGGCGCGTGATCGACCGCATCGCCGCGGTCCCCGGAGTAGTCGCCGTGGGTGCTACCGACGGCCTGCCCTATGCCGACGCCTCCGACCGGCCCAGCTACAACATGGAGGTGCGCGGCGAAGGCTCTGTCGAACGCGCCTATCGGGGTCCCGGCTCGGTGGTGGATATCACGCCGCGCTACTTCGACGCCCTGGGAATCCCCCTGCTCCAGGGGCGCGCCTTCAACGATCAGGATCAGAGCAAATCGGAAAAAGTGATCATTCTCAGCGAGCGGGCGGCGAAGTTTCTCTTTCCCGGCCGGAGCCCCCTCGGCGGCCAGGTCCGCCACAACACCAACGGCATGGCCGATCCGTGGTCGCGCGTGGTGGGCGTGGTGGGCAACGTCCGGTACAAAGCCGATGAAACCGCGGATGGCATGGAGATGTATTTTCCGTCCGCACAGTGGGAATTCGAAAGCGCCTACGTGGCGATTCGTTTCCAGGGCACTCCCGAAGGATTTGAAAATGCAGTTCGCCAGGCGGTGATCTCGGTCGATAGCGAAACCGGCATCGATGAAATGAAGTCGATGGAATCGCTGATGAACGAAACACTGTGGCAGCAGCGGTCCTGGGGATATGTGCTGGCCGGATTCGCCGCAGCAACGCTGCTACTGGCCGCGGTGGGACTCTACGGCGTGATGAGCTATAGCGTGGCGCTGCGCCGCACCGAAATCGGCATACGAGCCGCCTTGGGCGCGACGCCTCGCACAATTTTCGGCGAGATCACGCGCGAAGGAATCGGGCTGGCCGCCGCGGGGACTGCCGTGGGTCTGGTGGCGGCCTTGGGGGTGACGCGCTTGCTCAGGAGCATGCTGTACGGCGTGCCGCCCAGCGATCCGATCACGTTTGGCCTAGCGGCGGCCGTCCTGATTGCGGTCGCGGCCCTCGCATCGGCCTTGCCAGGATGGCGCGCCGCCAGCGTGGATCCGGTAAAGATCCTGCGGAACTAAAGCATCAACTACGCACTAGTCGCCGCTCTGGTACTTTGCTACTCCAGTGGTGGCAGTTCCCAAAATCGGACCGGCGTAAACGATAGAGTGCATCGCGCCTCCCCGCCCATCGGATTTAACGCACTGGATTGGCAGGCTCAGTTCCGATGCACTTCGGTGCATACTCCTTCATCCTGCAAATTGGTTCAACGACCCGATCAATTCAGATCAAGTGCGAACACCAAAGCAGCCTTCAGTTCAGCCAAGACCGTAGGCGGAAGCCGGCCCAGCTTTCGTTCCAAGCGCACCCTTGGAATCGAGGCAAGTCCCTGTACATTTGCAAAAAGATTCTTGATCGAGGAAAGACAGCTTTGGGAGAGGCACTTCGTAACGGCTGATCCGGTTTTGAGTGGTCAATGGAACATACAGAACAAGGGCTCGTGGAGCATCCGGATCAAACCGCGAAACGATGATTACAGGACGGGTTTTGGCAGCCAAGCCAAGATCCGCCAACCACACCTCACCGGGTTGGGGGCTCATCCAGGATGTCCAGGACTTCTTGCTCCCTCGCGCGCGAACGCATCACGTCGAGCACGTCGTCGTCGGCGAGGGCGTTCACCTCGCTTACCCGTTCTCGAACCTGCGCTGCGGTCTCCGGCTTCCAAGTGCGCAGTTTCGTGTCCAGTTTCTCGGCTAAGGCATCCATAAGCCTGCTTTCTCTTTGAGTTTACAGCAATCTTATGCCAAGAATACTGATTGAATGCGATCAACGGTGTAGTGCTACCTGCCACTGGCGTGATCTTCGTTGGAGGGATCAAGCCGAGCCCCATACTCCACGCCCACCAAGAACAATCCCCGCGCCGGAGCCGTGGGACCCGCGGGTATCCCGCAGCCGGGCCGCAGCCGAGCCTCCATATCCGCCGGCGCCACGTTTCCTTTCCCCGCCTCCAGCAGCACGCCGACGATATTCCGCACCATGTGCTTCAGAAACCCGCTGCCGCGAACGCGATAA
>DATIRX010000533.1:0-8120 GCA_035469225.1 Bryobacteraceae bacterium | reverse complement strand
AAACGTGCGCGGCTTGGGTGCGTCTTTCGCATCGCCTTCCGGAGCGCCGCTATCGGCCCATGCAACCAGCGTCTCGATCTCCTTCTGGCTGAGCGAGCGGTCGTTCTGGAAGTGGCCCGTCGCGGGATCGGCGAACCATGGAGGCATCTTCTTGGAGACAACCGCAGCCTTGATCGACTTGGCCCACGGACGCGCCTCCGCGTAAGACATCAGCGACATCGGGCCGATCTCGCCTGCCCGATGGCATTCCTGGCACCGCGCTTGAAGCACGGGCGCCACGTCTTTATGGAAGGTAACGCTTTCACCGGCAGCGACAATCGCACCGGCAATCCCCAAAGCCACGGTCAATCGCATGGAATGTCCTCCTATAAGCCAGGATTTTCCAACAGTATATCCTTTGCGCCGATGGAGTATTCGATCGCTGTGGTAGAGTCTGTTAACGGTGAACCGGGTTCTCCCCGTAACGATCTTCCTCAGCGCCTTCCTGTTGTTCCAGGTGCAGCCGATCATGGGCCGCTTCATCCTGCCCTGGTTTGGAGGGACGCCGGCCGTCTGGAGCGTTTGCCTCTTGTTCTTTCAAGCCGTGCTGCTGGCCGGCTATGCCTACGCCCACTGGGTGCGAAACGCGCGTGTTCACATCCTGCTGCTGGCCGCATCGCTGGCTCTTCTGCCCGTGATCCCGGCCAGGCCGGACGCCACGGAAAACCCGTCCGTGCGGATCCTGCTGCTGTTAACCGTCACGGTGGGCGGCCCGTACTTTCTCCTTTCGGCGACTGCTCCTCTCCTGCAACGCTGGTTTACCCAGGGACCGGAAGGACGAATCCCGTGGCGTCTCTACGCGCTCTCCAACTTCGGATCGTTCCTGGCGCTGCTGAGCTATCCATTCCTGGTGGAGCCCTATGTGCGCCTGCGAACCCAGGCGTGGGCGTGGTCGGGACTCTACGTGGTTTTCGCGTTGCTCTGCGGATGGGTAGCGTGGTACTCGCGGCCTGACATTTCCGCAAATGTGTCCGGCCGGAAGGCCGGACCTACTCTGTGGACCATTCTCTTCTGGATGGGACTCGCCGCCGCCGGCTCGACCGTACTCCTGGCCACCACCAACATTCTGACGCAGGACGTCGCCGTAAGCCCGTTCCTGTGGATCGCGCCGCTGGCGCTCTACCTGCTGAGTTTCGTCCTGACCTTCGAAAGCGACCGCTGGTATCTGAGGCGGCCCTTCGCGATTGCGATCGGCGTCCTGGCCCCCGCATCCTACGCCGTTCTCAATGCCGGAGTGGGAATCAATCTATCCGTTCAGCTGGCGGTGTACCTGGCCGCGCTGTTCGTGGCTTGCATGATCGCCCACGGCGAACTCCGGCTCGCGCGGCCCGATCCCTCGCACCTCACTGCCTTCTACCTGACGATCGCCGGCGGCGGAGCGGTGGGCGGCGTGTTCGTCGCGCTGGCCGCCCCGCGCATTTTCACCGAATTCAACGAATATCCCATTGGGCTCGCGGCCACCTGCCTGCTGGGACTGGTGGGCTGGATGCGGGCCGGCGCCTGGAGCATGTGGACCAAGCACAACATCATGGTTCGCATCCCGCTGATGGCGCTGCTGATCGGCGGTTTGGGCGGGGTCATTGCCATCAACCTCAGCGGCGTTCAGACGATTGTCGCCAAGTGGCGAAATTTTTACGGCATTCTTCACATCACCGATCTGCCCGATCCCAAGGGCGCGATGCGCGAGCTGACGCATGGGCGCATCAAGCACGGGTCGCAGTACCTGGAGCAGGCCTGGCGCGATCGGCCGACTTCCTACTATGGCCCGCACAGCGGCGTGGCGCTCGCTTTGAACGCTCTGCCGGGTGGTGCCCGGCAGATTGCCGTGATTGGCCTGGGAACCGGAACCATCGCCGCCTGGGGTCGTCCCGGCGATCTGGTTCGCTTCTACGAAATCAATCCTCTGGTACCCCAAATCGCGACCCAGTGGTTCTCATTTCTGCCCGACTCGAAAGCCCGCGTCGAGGTGGTAATGGGTGATGCACGCATCCAGATGGAGCGCGAAACCAGCAGCAAGTTCGACCTGATCGCGGTGGACGCCTTCTCGAGTGACGCCATTCCGATGCACCTGCTCACCACCGAGGCCGTGGATATCTACCGGCAGCACGTAGCTCCCGGGGGTCTGCTGCTGTTCCACATCTCCAACCGCTCGCTCAATCTGGAACCGGTAGTGCGCGGCCTGGCGCAGCATCTGGATTGGAATGCCGCGCAGATCCTGGCGGAGGACGACCCCAGTGCGGGCGAAGACGGTTCGCGCTGGGTGGTGCTCACTCAGAACCTTCCACTGCTGCAACAGATCACCGACGCCGCCCCGCACGTCGGCTGGACCGATCCCAACCGCAAGCCGATTCTGTGGACCGACGACTTTGCCAGCGTGTGGCACGTACTCAAATTCTGATTTACTTCACCCGCATCGCGACAGCTTCTTCGGTGAACATATCCAGGATGGTGCGTGTGAGTTTGATCTGGTCGCCCGCGAGTTTGCCTTTGTAGACGATTCGCAGGGGCATGTCCTGAAAATTCAGATTCTCGACGAAGGTAATATCGTCGCCATTCACCGTGCCTTCGACGATGTCCGTCTCCGTCATGGCAAGCTCCGATTTCGCCTTCCCGGTGAGTTTGTTTCCCGCGACCGTGAACGTGTAGGTGTACTTCTGGACGCCGATCTGCGTATCGAACGATGCCGTCCATGTTCCCGTTACATCCGCCGCGAACGACGCCGTCGCCATTACCGCCGCTAATATTGCGCTGAGCAGGATCCTGTGCTTGATCATCCCCGGCCTCCTTTTCTGAATCCTAGCGTATTTTCCTTGTAAGCGCGCGCAAGTCCGCTGTACAATCGAGATGCAGTTGATGTCGCAGTCTGCAGTACCCGAGTCAGCCAAGGGCCGCGGTTCTTCCGGCCTCCTGGCCCGTCTTGCCAATTTGTGGTGCCGGAACATGCATCACAGCCCCATGTGGCCCATTCACGGCCGCTACCAATGCCGCAAGTGCCATCGTTACCACGATGTAACCTGGGATTCTCCCAAGAGCCAGCCGCCTCCGCGCTAAGCTTTACTTCAGTTTGATCTTGATTTCGGCTGCGTAGAGCATCGTCCGGTCGTTGTCCCGTGCGGCCCATTTGACCAGCGTGTCCAGGCTGGGCGGAACGCGGGCATTGAAAACCTCGCGGCCATTGGCCGTCACCTTGACCGGCTGGCTGAGATCGAACTTGTCCGCAGACAGCAGCAGCGTGAACGACATCACACCCTTGGTGGTCGCCTGCACTGCGTTCCCGGAACGCACCAGGTCCACCCGGCCAGGAACTTTGGGCCTTCCAAACAAGGGATCGGTGCCAAGCGAATCTGTAAAGAGATTGATGTCGGCCAGGGCCTTGGGCTCGCCGGGAACCGGACCGAAGCTGTCGATCACCAGCCAGTGCGCGCGGTTATGCGCAGCGTCCGCGGCTTCCCATGTCAGCTTGTCCGGCGAAGGGTCGCGGGGATGATCCGCTACGAACTTCTCGAACGGGTCCTTCATTTCCGGCCACCACGCAGTGTTGTGCTGGCCCTCGGGTTGCGGAAAGTATGCGATCTGGACGCCGTTCTTCATCAGATGCCGCGTGTAGGGCTCGACAATCGAAATCGGGTACAACCGGTCCTTGCCGCCGTTGATGACGAACAGGGGTTTGTCGCGCAGATTGTTGGGGAAATTCAGGCCGTCGTCGATCTCTCCGTTCGCCAGCACCATGATGTAGCCGTTCAGCGGCAGGAAGCTCGCGTACGGAGTCGTGTCCCGCATGGCGATGAAATAGGCGCCCGTGCCCCCATCCGATACGCCGGAAACCACTACGCGATTCTCGTCAATGTTGTACTTACGCTTGAGTGCGTCCACGATGGCGTGCAGGTTCAGAACCTGATCGTCGCTCCACCAGGGCGCATCGTTCCAGGCATAAGGGATCACATAAAACTGCCCGTCTGCGCCCGCCACAGCCCCGATCTGTCCGTTGCCCCGCGGCTTGTTGTCCGTGCGGCCTCCCACGCCGCCGTGAAGCTGGAACCGGACCTGATATCGGCGCGCTGGATCGTAGCCTGCCGGGACGGTCACGGCAAAATAATGCTCCACGCCATCGGAAGTGCGATTGTTCATCTGCACCACGCCGTCTTTCGCGGCTCCATAGGCCCGGCCTAGTTTCAAGCGCCGCAGCGCTTCCTCGAAGGTGACGCCCGACTTCACAACCTCTTCTGCAGCGCGCCCGGCCGCAGCCGGAGAGTCGGCCCCCCAGAACTTCTGGAAGGACGCGTCTACGCGGCCTTGCGCGTGCGCCAGAACCGCGCCCAGCACTGCCAGGCAAACGGATCGCGTGATCATTGCGCGGCCCTCAGCCACTGCCCGCCCGCGGCCTCTTTGAACTGAGCGGTGTCGGTGTAGCTTTGCCACATCACGATCTTGCCGTCCTTGAACCGGAAGACATGCACGAACTCGGCGTTGATCTGGGTGCCTGTGACCTTGAACGTTCCACGATACCGCCCGCGCGCGATCACCACTTCGCCGGCCCCCAGGATCTCCTCGGGAACGGCGGTGAAATTGTCCCACTCCTCATCCAATCGCGCAAAAATGCCATCGTGAATCGCATCCGGGCCGACGTATGGATTCCCTTTGGCATAGATGAAGTTCTCGGCCGCATGCAGCTCCACTTGAGGATCAAGCAGCTCCAGAGCTGTGGCCAGATCCTTGCGCGCATACGCTTGATAAAACTGCCCCACAGTCTTCCGATAATCGTAAGGCATTCGCGCTCCTCTCACCGTTGACTATTTCGCCTACCATAACACCCGATCCAGCGATTCGACGAAGAAGTATTCGCCCCACATCACCGACTCGTCCACTCCCAGGCTCTTATTGACGTGATATACGCCGCCCTTGAGAATCCCTTCCCATTTAGGATCGGATTTGGCCAGGTGCCGCTCGCATAGTGAGCGTAGGATGTGAACCGCCGTGGACCAGTACAGATGGCCTTTGAGGGGATCGGGAACCAGACGGCACAGCCGCAGCAGTCCCGCGGCGCAGATCGCGGCGGACGAGGTGTCCGGCAGCGTGCGGCTTTCCGGCGGCGCGCTGAAATCCCATGGCGGAATGCCGTCCGGCGGGCAGTGCGTGATGTAGAATTCGGCGCAGGATTCCGCGGTCTGGAGGAAATGCGGATCGCGGCTGTACTCGTAGCAGGTCGTGAAGCCGTAGAGCGCCCAGGTGAGTCCGCGCGACCAGCAGGAATCCCCGCGAAATCCCTGATGCGTGGTTTGCCGCAGGAACTCGCCCGTGTCGGTTTCGAAAATTCCCTCCTGCGCCGTGGATCCGTCGCCCCGCACCAGCACGCGTCGCGTGGTGAACGAATGCCGCATGGCGATATCGCGCAGCCGCCGGTCCCCGGTTTCCCGTGCGGCAAAAAACACGATTCCGATGTTCATCATGATGTCGATAAACAGCGAGTTGTCCGCCACGAACGAACGCAGATACTGGCCCTTCTCCTGGAAGCGCTGGGCCAGCGTCTTGCCGGCCTCGATCAGAACATCCCGATGCGCCGGATCCGCGGTGAGACGCCACCAGCGGTAATAGCTCGACAGAAACAGAAACCCATGGTCGTGGACGTCGTGATCGTGCTTGCGGGGCTCCAGCGGCGTAGTGTACTTGATGGCGTGTTCCAGCCAGTAGTTGGCCTCCGGAGTATCGGGCGGCAGATGCTTGAGGAAGATCCACATCATGCCGGGAAGAAAGCCGTCGCACCAGTGCGTCCAGTCCGGGCCTTCGTGTTCCCACTTGCCGTTCTGTGTGTACAGCGGATAAAAGCCGGCGTGCTTTTCGATGAGCTTGCGCACTTGTTTCTGCGCGAAATTGTAAGACTGCTCGAACAGGTCCCCGGTGTCGCTCGAAAGATGAATCAACGTTCGGATCTCCAGAACATGAGGATACCGCTTAAACGCGGTCCGGCTTGGCGCGAGATGATGATTTCCCCGCCCGGCTGCGCCCGGGTGATCAGCCGCGTGGGGAAAGCCGGCTGATCGAAATTCAGCTTCAGCCGCGCATGTCCTCCGGGCCACTCCAGATCCTGAAAGTCGATCTTGAGCGTGAAATAGCCGGAATAGCGGTCCAGCCGGACGATCCGGCCGCGCGCGACGCTGCCCTTGGGCGCCAGCAGCTCGCGGCCCTTCTTCAAATCGCCCCGCAGCGTCGCTTGCACCGCATCCCCCACCGCGCCCTGCATCAGATCCAGCGCAGGCAGTTCCAGCTGCAGGGTCAGATCGGCCGGAATCTCGACCTCACGCGCGGCAGGTGTGGCCGCGCCCGCCGTAGAGCTTTCCAGCAGCACCGGGTCGGTGAAGGACAGTGTGCTCTCTCCGGTGAATCGCCGGCAGGAGCTGAACCGGACCCAGTTCCGGTCGACCGCGTCCGGCGCGGCCATCATGAGCTCGCTCTCTACCGGAAGCAGAAATGTTTCGTCTCCGATGGGGAGTCGCCCGTAGTTGACCGTGGTTTCCGCCGCCGATACGCCCAGATCCGCGGGGATATCTTCCGCCGCAACTTCCACTCGCAGGAGATCGAGCGTAACCGGATCGGCGTAAAACGACCCGTGAAAGGCCACCAGTTCCTCGCGGCTGTTCACCCGCAAACGGTGGCCGCCGCTCGAGCGCGATACTCGAAAATCGTAACGCAGGGCCGGACGCCCGCCCAATTGCGTCTCCCCGCGGGACTCGACTGCCGCAATCTCGGAAAGAAACAGAATCCTCGCATAGATCGCGAAATTCCCGTTGCCGAACATCCCCGTCGAGACCAGCTCGCCCAATTCCCGGTCTTCGAATTGCTTCGACCCGGGCCACGCGAACATCTCTTTGCCGTCCACCAGCGCCACTTCCAGCCGTAGCGTGTCTTCTACCCGGGCGCGGTTGCCCGGCGCCTGACGCGTACGCTCGATGGTTTCCGTGCAGGTGTAATTCGGCTGGCCTCGAAGAACTTCAGCCATTTGCGCCCGAATGCGGGGCAACGGGTCGCTTGCCTGGCCAAAAACGACCCCTGCCGCGGCCATCAGGATCGCGACAATTTGTCCTCCAACTCGCATTCGCATTCATTATTGCATCGGAGCACTCTGCTAGCATCGAGGGAATGCCAGCTAAAATCATCATCAATGACAATGGATCCCTGCGCGTGGAAGGCGACGTCGAAATCCTCGATGCGCAAGGCAAGCCTTTCGGATTAGGCGGCCGCACCGTGATCGGCTTGTGCCGATGCGGGCAGTCCGCGAACAAGCCGTTTTGCGACGGATCGCATCGGAAGGTCAACTTCCAATCGGTATGTCCCGCCCGCGACCTGCCCCCTCCGGCGCCCAAAGTCTAAGTACGGTTTGGCTAGTCTCACCGGATAGGGGTACAGAGTAACCCTGTAAGATAATTTGTCGCTGCCGCCTACCAAGTATCGAATCGGGAATTATTCCGATTCGGAACAGGGTGGTGTCACATGTTAGGACTCAGACTGGCAATTCCAGTTTTCGCGATCACGACTTTCCTGGTGGCCCCGCTGCGGGCGACTACCAGTTATTACGCGGCTAACCAAGCGGGGTTTAACACCGCGGTCGGCGGTTTGACGTTGCTCAATCCGGGTCTATTGTTTTCAGGTGCCGATTTGGGATCTGGAGGCTTGTATAATGCCAGCAACACCGGCATCGATTTTCTGGGATTCGATACCGCCTTCAGCTTCAATAGCCCGCTCAGTTTCACCGTAAACGCGGGCAAGCTGACCGCGACAAATTCAAACGAGGTAGTCAAGATCGTGTTGCCTGCCGCCGGCGTCTTCGCCTTCGGATTCCACATCACGGTGACATCCGGTTCAGGAAACTGGTGCATTGACTTGACTCAGGGTGGCTGCACTTACAACCTTTTAAACAGCTCGCCCTCCGACGTCCAGTTCTTCGGCGTCGTCAGCGACACCCCTATTACCGCCCCGCTGTACATCCACTACGCGGGTGGCAACCCGACCATCGTGCTGCCCGACTTTGAAGCGTATGGAGCCGCCTCCGTACCGGAATCCCGCACCATGCTGTTGGTCGGGCTTGG
>DATIRX010000532.1:0-2134 GCA_035469225.1 Bryobacteraceae bacterium | reverse complement strand
GGGAAATGAGGGCTGCAACGAACCATCGGTTACGGAAATCAGGACCAGTTGCTGAGTGTTGTCGTTCAGCGGTTGCAGGCTGATCAGGATCTGTTTTCCGTTCGGCGACCAGTCCAACGGAAACGCAAGCTTGTCTATATTCGATCGGTACAGCGTCCGTTCTCCCGATCCGTCCACGCCGATAACACGCAAATCATAATCGGTTCGGCTGTTGGCCCACAGATATACGATCTGCCGGCCATCCGGAGAGAATAGCGCGCTCTGTGCTCCTCCGACCGGTGCTGTCTGGTGAGTCAGGCGCCGGATCTTTCCCGAACTGACATCTCGCAAGACCAGATCGCCCGTGTCCCACGAGGTCATCGCCAGGAACTTGCCATCCGGCGATGGAGATCGTACAGTCACTGCGTCCTCTTCCGTGAAGAGTTCATGGCTGGCGGGACCCGACGCCGTTTCCGTGCGACCTGACAGATAGATCAAAACCAGAATTCCAACCGCCCCCGCCACGGTAACGGCAGCCGCTCTAGCAACCGCTTTCATGCGGTAGTCGGCTGAGCGGCGGAGTGCGGTCGCCAGCTCGGCCGGCCGCGAGTAGCGCCGCGATGGTTCGAACTCGAGACACCGCCGCAGCGCCCGCGCCCATCGCGATGGCATCCGCTCCGAGCCGGGTTTAAGCCGATTGGGTCGCGGCACGCCCAGCATATCCGCGATCATTAGCGCCAGCGAATATACATCGGCGGCAGGAGTCACGGACGCGCCCTGGGCCTGCTCCGGTGAAAAATAATCGGGTGTGCCGCCGCGGCTGATGCTCGATCCGGAAGCCTCCGGTGTGGCCGGGAGCGCCATCCCAAAGTCCATCACGACCGCACGCGGGCGTTCCTCACCCGCGCGGGCCGCAAGCATCACGTTGCCCGGCTTCAAATCTCCGTGAATGATCCCGGCATCGTGCACCGCCTGCAAGCCCGCGGCGATTTCTTCGATCAGCGGCAGCGCATCCTGGAAGCGAAAGGGCCCCGCGTCCCGCAGATGTTCTGAGAGTGTATGGCCGTCCAACAACTCCATGGACAACAGCATGACCGTGGTGCCGCCGTCCTCATGTTGGGCCAGGTCGAAAATGCGGCACACATTCGGGTGAGTTACGCGCCGGGCCAGTTGCACTTCCTTCTTGAAAAGCGAAAGGAGTTCGCTGTCGGGAGCGATATTCCGGCGAATCGCTTTAAGCGCCACGCGTTCCCCGAGTTCCAGATCTTCCGCCTCGTAGACCTCGCCCATGCCGCCGCGCGCAATGAATCGGACGATGCGGAAACGGCGCGCCAGCACTATCCCCGGAGAAAATCGCGGCCCCTCGTCCGGTGCGAGGGCTCTGGCACGGGTCAACGCCGGGCGCGACAGGAGTTTCGAGTCCCGATCGCTTTCCTCGAGCAGCCGCAGAAGTTCCGAGAGAAGCTCCGGATCGTCCTTGCCGGCTTCGCGCACAAACGCTTCACGCTCGGCCGGCTCGCGCTCCAATGCGTCGCCGAAAATTCCTTTTAGCTTTTCCCAGCGTTCCCGTGTCATGGGTGCCTATTGCTGGCTTCGAAGTTCGGCCCGTAGCCAGGCTTTTGCCGTGTTCCAGTCCCTTATCACCGTCTTCTCGGAGATGCCGATTACGCTCGCGACCTCTTCATTGTTCAAACCGACAAAATATCGCAATTCCACAATCCGGCTGGCTCGGGGATCTACCTCCGCCAAGCGCTGCATAGCGTCATCCAGCGCCAGCATGACCTCCGGCTTGGCAGAAGTCAGTTCCGGAGCGTCTTCCAGCGAAATCTCGGCGATGCCGCCGCCCCGCTTGACCCGAGTGGCCATCCGCGCATGATCCACCAATAGGTTCCTCATGATCTGCGCCGCCACGGCGAAAAAATGAGCCCGGCCTTCCCAGGTTCGATCCTGCTCTCTGGTGAGCCGAAGGTAAGCTTCATGCACGAGCGCGGTAGTCTGAAGCGTGTGGCCGGACTCTTCCGATCGCATATAGCGTCCGGCCACACGACGAAGGTCTTCATAGACGATCGGAATCAGCTTGTCCAACGCATCGCCATCGCCGCCGCGCCAGGCTGCTAAGAGCGCGGTGACCTCGCCTGGCTGGGACATCCCAGCT
>DATIRX010000531.1:0-2122 GCA_035469225.1 Bryobacteraceae bacterium | reverse complement strand
GGAACTCGGGCGTCGCCGATGAGTTTCATCAGGCCAATTTCCCGTTTGCGCGTTTGCGCGCAGCAGTTTCGGAATTGTGACCGCCAGGAGCGCGGGTAAGCGCTTCATTCGCTTTTCCTAACCGCCGGCCGGGCGGGCCAGGATTTCGGGGGCCTATTTTCGCGTTGCGCATTTTTCTTGCCGCGCCTCGTTTTCTTGTAGTATTATTACAGCAAGATGACGGCCCAACCCAAAGGCCCCGAGGCCGCCCGCCTCCGCCAGCGGAAATTCGAACTCATCCGCAAGTTCCAGCTCCCGGAAGATCTGCTGCCCGGTTCCCTCTCGCTCAGCTACACCCGTTGCGGCAAGCCTACCTGCCACTGCGCTTCCGGCCCCGGCCACCCCGCCTGGTCGCTCACCTTCATGGCCGCGGGCCACAAGCATGTCGAACGCATCCCCAAAGAGTGGGTCGAAGAGGTCCGGCAGCGCGTCGAGGCCGGCCGCGAGTTCCAGGACGCGGTTCGGGAGGTCCTGACCGCGAACGCCCAATTGCTGGTGCTGCGGCGCCAGCAGCGACCGCGATGACAGGACCCAACACCGGCCATCTGCACAATTACGCCTGCCATCATCTTGGCCTGAAGTCCTACTTCCGCCATCCCGGCGACGGACGCGTCCAGCCGCAAATCCCTGCCCAGACGCTGGTCTGGTCTATGGTCGCCGGCCAGATCCTTCGGGTCTCCACCTTTGGCCGATTGGAGCGACTGGTCCGCTCTGGCGTCCGCACCGGACTGGGAGTGTCGACCCCCTTCGGCGATGACACGCTGGCCTACTTCACCGAGGTGCTGGACCCGGAAGTGACCCGCGAGGCCCTGGTGGCCATCCTCCAGCACGCCAAACGCAACAAGGCCTTCGAGAACAGTTGGCGCATCGGCTTGGCCGTCGATGGAACCGGCGCCGGCTATACCACCAAGCCAGCTTGCCCGCTGTGCCATCCCCTGCAGGACCCGGACGGCCACATCGGTGGCCGTCTCCACCACTTCGTGATGATCACCGTGGTCGGCACGGGGCTGACGCTGCCCTTCGATATCGAGCCTTACGGGCCGGGAGACTGCGAGTACAACGCGGGCCAGCGGTTGATCGAGCGCAGCGTGGCGCGACTGGGCCCGCGCTTCGCCGATTACCTCGTGGTGGACGGTGAGTTTGCCACCGCGCCGTTTCTGCACGCCGCCGGCAAGCTGGGCCTGCCCGTGGTGGCGCGCTTGAAAGGCAACCTGCCGGAACTGTATGCGGCTGCGCAGGCGCGCTTCGTCGGCCGTCCGCCGGAGGTCACCTTTGCGGACGGAGACGACTGGGTCGAACTCTGGGATGCGGCCGACTTCGATCCCTGGCAGACCCTCCAGTGGAAGACCGTGCGCGTGATGCGGTATCGCCAGCATAAGCCGGACGGGACGGTCGTGGAAGCCTACTGGCACACCAATTTTTCCCCCGCCGCCCTTCCCCCCCGCAGCTTCTACCGCTTGGCCAAGAGCCGCTGGGAGATCGAAAACCAGGGCTTCAACGACGGCAAGAACCGCTATGGCATGGAGCCCATTCGCCATCACGAGGCGGACAGTATGGTGGTCTGCTGGCTGCTGATCCTGCTGGCCATCCTGATTGAGCGGCTCTACCGGCTGCGCTACCTGCACCGTGGGCAGCACGGCGTATACACCGCCGTCGAGTTGGTCGAGATCCTTTGGCTCAACCTGGGTAGCCGCTCTTGCCCAGACACCAGTTGATCCCGGTCCGGCGCTGGTAGGGGCACAGCGCCGCCGCCGTACCGCTCTTTGACAGCCCGATCGGTTAGCCTTGGCGCAAGCCACCCAGAGCCTCTTTGGCCTCCGCAGGGTCCAACGCCCACGCCCCCGTGACGAGCTGCTGGCAACGCGGCGTGCATGGGTCCGTCCCGCCAAAGTTCCGAAACTGCTGTGTCTCAGTCGGTCATGTTGGCACGGAGGGTAGTCAGGTGTATATTTGGCCTCGGCCGTGAGCGAATTTGGCAGTTTCCGGGCAGGTTCGGATGAAAGGAGAGGTCAATGCAAACCTGGCGGGTTTTTCCGACACTCGCATTCGTCTTTGTCTCGATATTGGACGCTCAACCCAAGCT
>DATIRX010000530.1:0-8817 GCA_035469225.1 Bryobacteraceae bacterium | reverse complement strand
GGATCACGCCCAGCGCCAGAACGCGATGCTGCCGGCCATCGCTGTCGATGACGCCCCAGCCGGTGCGCTCGGTTCCACAGTCGATGCCCAGAACACGCATTCGTATTAGGACGCCAGAGCCTCCATCTCCTTTTCGTCGATGTCGAAGTTGGAGTACACGTTCTGCACGTCGTCGTTCTCTTCCAATGCCTCGCTTAGCCGGAGCATGGCGCCGGCGTTCTTTCCTTCCAGCTTCATCAGGTTCTTCGGCACCATGGCGATCTGCGCGGATTCCGTGGCAATGCCGGCTTTCTTGATGGCTTCGAGCACGGTGTCATGCGATTCCGGCGCGGAGATCACTTCCCAGTTGGCGCCATCGTTGCGAAGATCCTCGGCGCCGGCCTCCAGCACCAGATTCATGAGCTGGTCTTCCGTGGCCTTGTCGCCTTCAATGATGATCTGGCTCTTGCGCTCGAACATCCAGGAGACGCTGCCCTGCTCGCCCAGATTGCCGCCCTGTTTCGAGAAGATGTGGCGAATGTCGCTGACCGTGCGGTTGCGATTATCGGTAGCCACCATCACCAGCACGGCCGCGCCGCCGGGACCGTAGCCCTCAAACATGATCTCGTCGATCTGGCCGCCTTCGAGCTCGCCGGTGCCGCGCAGAATGGCGCGTTTGATGTTTTCGGCGGGCATACTGACGGCTTTGGCCGCAGTGATGGCGGTCCGCAAGCGGGGGTTCATGTCGGGATCGCCCCCGTTGCGCGCGGCAATCATGATTTCCTTGATTACGCGGGTGAAGATCTTCCCGCGTTTGGCGTCAAGCGCGCCCTTCTTGTGCTTGATAGTCGCCCATTTTGAGTGTCCAGACATACAATCCTCGCGGGCTCATCGCAAAACGACCCTTCAGGGGAGCCCAACCTTCAAAGATATCATGTGAGGCAGAGGTTACATGGCCCCCTGGTTATCCAGGCTGCGCCACAGATACCAGGACGCCACCGAGCAGTAGGGACGCCAGGCTGCCGCAATCTTCTCCATCTCGGCCGGGGTGGGCAATTCCGGCAAGTTGTAGGCTTTCTTGATGGCCGCACGAACGCCCAGGTCCCCGGTGGGCAGGACGTCCAGACGGCGCAGGGCAAAGATCAGGAACATCTGGGCAGTCCAGACGCCGATGCCCTTCACCTGAGTAAAGTGCTGGATAATCGCGGCATCTTCGGTCGATTCCGGATGCTCGAACCGCACCGCCCCGTCGCGTGTCATGCGGGCCAGCTCGCGGATATAGGTCAGCTTCTGCTTGGATAATCCCAGCGTCCGCATCCGGGCCGGGCGCAGTTTCAGGATCGATTCCGGGGTCAGCGGGTCGGCCTTGGCCGCGGCGATCAGGCGGTTGAAGATGGTCAGCGCGGCCTTTCCGCTCAACTGCTGGTAGACAATCGACCGCACGAGCGTTTGGAAGCTGGGATCGCGGTACTGCATCTTATACGGGCCGATCCGCTCGATAATCGTTCCCATCACCGGGTCGGCTGTCTTTAGATGTTGGATGGCTTTCTTCATCTTGAAAAGTCCGTGAAACCCCGGTCCGCCGGGGGCAGTCTTACAGTATAAGTATGAGCAGTTACTATTCGCGCGTCCCGTTACTGGCGCTAGTGTTGGCAGCCGGACTGGTCGCCCAGGACGATACCATCAAAGTCGACGTCGACCTGGTCAACATCCTGTGCACCGTGCGCGGCAAGAACAACGCGCTGATCGGCAACCTGGACAAGGGCGACTTCCACTTATTCGAGGACGGCAAGGAGCAGGAGATCAAGTACTTCACTCGGGAAACCGATCTTCCGCTCACGATCGGGCTGCTGGTGGACGTCAGCGGAAGCCAGGAACGGCTGATTGAAACCGAACACCGGGCCGCGAGCCAGTTCTTCCGCTCCGTGCTGCGCCCCAAGGATCTGGCGTTTCTCATCAGCTTCGGCAAGGATTCGGAGCTGCTGCAGGATTCGACGAATTCCGCCAAACTTCTGGAAGAGGGCTTGAAGGGCCTGAAGCTGAATGTCCCTGTGGGCGGGCTGCATCCGGGACCGGTTCCCACCCAGCAGAACCAGGCTGGGACCGTCCTATGGGACGCCGTGTATCTAGCCGCGAACGAGCGGCTCAAGGGCGAAGTAGGCCGCAAGGTGATCGTAGTGATCACCGACGGCGTCGATACGGGGAGCCGCAAGACGCGCGAGCAGGCCATTCGCGAGGCCCAACTGGCGGACACGGTGGTCTACAGCATCTACTACACCGATCCGGGCGCCTACGGGGGCGGCGGCCTGGTGTTCGGCGGCGGGGGCGGCGAAGGCGACTTGAAGAAGCTGTCGGATGAAACCGGCGGGCGCGTGCTCAAGGTGGATCGCAAAAATACCCTGGATGACCTCTTCAAGGAAATCCAGGACGAGATGCGCAGCCAGTACGCTATCGCCTACACTCCCACGAATCCCAAAAAAGACGGCACCTACCGCAAGCTCGAGTTCAAGATGGCGAGCAAGGATCAGAAGGTCCAGGCCCGCAAGGGTTACTACGCGGTAGCGAACTAGATTACGTCGGCGAAGGTTTTACGCAGGCGGTGGAACCAGGCATAGCCCGCCACTGCCACCACGACCGCGACAATCCACAACGCAATCACCCCTTTCAAGGAAGGGGCCTGATTCTCCAGCAGCACCGCGCGGTAGGCCTTCACCAGAGTGAACAGCGGATTCCAGCGCAAGATCCGAACCGCTTCCTTCAATTGCGATTCCGGATAGCAGATCGGCGTCAGGAAAAACCACAGTGTCAGCAGGTAGCCGGTGACCTGGCCCAGGTCGCGCACGTAGACGCCGGTGGCCGCCAGAATCCAGCACAGTCCGGCAGTGAAGAGAATCTGGGGCACGATCAGCGCCGGCAGCCACAGGACGCTGGCCGGCAGCGCGCTCCGCACCACCAGCAGCCCGCAGACGAAGATCAGCAGTGCGAACAGCTCCGTCACCGCGCCGGAGATCACCAGGTTCACTGGCAGTGTCTCCAGCGGAAACACGATCTTCTTGACGAAGCTGCGATACTCCAGAATCACGTACGGCGCGCGTCCCACGGCTTCGGAAAACGCCAGCCACGGCAGCATGCCGGCCAGAAAGTACAGCACGTATCCGGTCCGGCTGCTGTCCGCTCCGAACTTGGTCTGTAGCACCACGCCGAAGACGAAGAAGTACGTCGCCATCAACAGCAGCGGGTTCAGGAAGGTCCACAGGGTTCCGCCGAAGCTGCCCCGGGAACGCGCCAGAATGTCGCGCCGCACCATCGATCCCATCAGTTTGCGATTGCGCCAGACGCTTTTAACCGGCAGGACCACGGCCTTGGGAATGGCCCGCAGGAGTCGCGCCCGGCGGACGGATGCGGCGTTCCGCACGCGCGCAGGGCCGATCTCCAGCTTCCCTGCCCCCACGCGCGCCTCGATTTCGATATAGCTTGCGCGATCCGTTACGGGCGCCACCTGCACGCTATAGGACCCTTCTTCGCCGGGCAAAGGAATCGAAAGATCCGCGTCGCGAGTCTGGATCTCCGACCATTCGCCTTCCTGCAGGAACGCGCCAGTGGACGGGTCGTAGAGCTGCCAGCCGACGACCGCGGGCTCATCGAGTTGGAAGCGCAGCCGGATGGCAGCGCCTTCGGTCACCGCCTCGGTTATGTGCATCTAGCTATACACACTAGTTATACAGCGGATCAGCTATAGAGCCAGGCCGGGTAGCGATCGCGCACGCCGCGCCGCTTGCGCCCCACCGCGTAGATCCCGTCGCCGCGATGCTCCTGCGGCAGAATATAGCGGTCCAGCAGGTGCTCCACCCAGGCGTGTCCGGGTGTGGGTTCGTCGCGAAACGGCCCGGTTTCAAGTGCAGCGACTTCGAACCCGGAATTCTCCAGCAGGTCCTTGATCTCGCGCGGCGTGTATTCGCGATTGTGGCGCGCCTCGGTCTCGCCATCGGGATTCGGGCGGATATAGGCAGGGAACAGCATGGGATGAAAGCCTTGCAGGATCGCCGACACAGCGCGAGCCGAGGCGATGTTCGGAGTGGTCAGCACCAGTGCCCCGCCCGGCTTGAGAACCCGGTTGATTTCCGACATCATGTGCATCGGATCGGAAGGCAGGTGCTCGATCAGCTCGCAGCACAACACGGTCGAGAAATGACCGTCTTCGTACGGGAACCGGTCTTTCTCGGCATCGAACAAATCCACCTCGCAGCAGAATTCCTCGCCGTTTTCCGATGTGACACTGCGATGATCGGTGTGGCCCGCGGGGCCGTAATAGCAGCCGCGCACTTCGCCGTACCCCAGCCGCGTCTTGAGCGCCGGAGTGATCTGCAAATAGGCGCCCATCTCCAGGATCCTGTCCTCCGGACCTCCCGGAGGCGTCAAGGCAAGCGTTCGCTCCAGACGTGCGCGATGCGTTTCCACATACGATCGTGAGCCGTCCTCTACCGGAGCCCATGAAGCAATATAGTCGCCCGGGACGGCCGCCGCGGCCTCCTGCGAAGCGGGTTTCTCGCTGGCCGGCGGCTGCCGCCACTCGCGCCCCTGAACCAAGCAATCCAGAAACTCCACATACCTTCGCGCAACCACTTCCCAGCTGCACTCCCGTTCGGCCCACTCCCGCGCTCGATCGCCCAAGGCGCTGCGCACCGACGGGCGGGTCGCCAGAAGATTCAAGTATTCGAACAGATGCTCTTCCTCGGTGGAATCGACGGGAGTCTTCAGGCAGATCTCGTCGGGAAGCTCGCGGAAGGATCCTACGTCCGATACGATCACGGCCTTACCCATTCCCAGCGCGCGCTGCAGCGTTCCCGAACTTTCGCCCACCGTGGGATAGCGCAGGTTCAGCACGATATCGCACGCGCTCATGTAACCGTTGAAGTCCTCCATGGGCGCGAAATCCACGTGCCGCACATGCTGCTGGAGATGCAGCGATTCAATCATCGATTTCAGCGGCAATTCGGGATGCCGTTCGCCCACCAGAATCATGCGCGCGTCCGGCACGATCTGCACCAGCTTGCGGAACGCCCGCAGCGATTCGGCGATGCGCTTGTAGGGCTTGAGGAATCCGAACACGCCGATCAAGGGAGCGCGTTCCTCCAAGCCCAGGCGCGCGCGATAGCTCATACGGTCGGCCGGCGCGGTCCAGGCCCCGTGGAGAATCCGCGCGATGGGTCCCTCGAATCCTTGTGCGCGCAGCTCCGCTCCCACGGCGTCGCTATGGACGATCGCCCCGCGCGAGCGCGCCAGGACCGACCGGATCATCGCCAGGCTGTAGTCCGGAGCGCGTTGGCGCGTGCGCACGTAACGCTCGGCGTAGGCCTGGGCGTCTTCGCCATGATTGCGGCCCACTTCCCGGACGTAGGCGTCCCAATCGTTGCGGTTGATGGTGAGATCCGCGATCAGATGATGCAGATTCGCCTCATGCATCACCACCACGCCGGGGTATTGCATGGCCGCCTCGTACACGAAACCGTGATACGGATTGTTGCCCAGCTGGTAGACGCAAATGTCGAAACGCGAGGCATCGAATGCTGCGGGTTTAGCGGCGAACGTCTCGACTTCTACCGACTTATCCAAGTGCTCCAGAACGGCCGCGGAGTAGTCGGCGATGCCGCTTTTGGCCGGCGGCAGGGGAGAAAAAAACGCCACCCGCATGGGTCAGGGAATCAACTCGACTGTAAACGTCGCCAACGAAAGCGGGATCTTGACCAGCAGGGGCGTACGGACGGCGTCGCGCGCAAAGAATACCTCCAGCGTGAGATCCGACACCGGTCCCTTGATCGAAGTCCGGAAGCGGTCCGCATCCATTTGCTGGGTGCCCAGATGCACCGCCGTGTTGCCCATGTACTCCAGCCGCACCTGGTAGGCCGCGCCCAAGAAAGCTGGCTGCGAGGGCGGCAGACGCCCCTGCGAAAGCTCTCTCCGCACGAACTGGAGCATGGTCAGGACGTCGCGCGCGCAGCGAGGCACGCTGAGCTCGGTCTTCCCTGCGGTCTGGTCGCCGCGGACTGCTTCCCGGATGGCCGTGGTTTTGTTCGGGTCGAAGGTCACGCGCTCTTCGCTTTTGCGGGTGCCGCGGGAGGTTTTCTTGTCCAGCTGCCAGGAACAGAAATCGGGATTGGCGGTGGAACGATAGTCGTCGCGGATCGCGAACCCGGGCACGCTGGCGTCCAGATCCAGTTCAAACTCCCAGCCGGGTGTGACCGCGGTGCCTTCGCCGGTGTGCTCCGAGCGGAGGCTGGCTTCCCCCAGGCTCAGGCCGCTGGGCCAGTTGATGCTGTAATGCAGGACTTCGCCCGCAGCGGACGCCACCGAGAACGACACCAAGGCCCCGCACAAGAAGAGGTATTTCATGACATCCTAGCTGCCACAGCCGCATCCTGCCGGCGATGCTGGCCAGCTACGTCGTGATACACCTGAAGCGTCTGCGTCGCGGACTTCTCCCAGCTAAACGCAGCAGCTCGATGGAGCCCAAGCCGTTCCAGGCGGGTACGAAGTTCCGAATCCAGTAAAACATCCAGCATGGCGCGGACAATTTCGGTTTTCGCGCCCGGGTCGAACAAAATGCCGGCCGCATTGGCGACTTCCGGCATGGCCGTCAGCCGCGAGCAGGCCACCGCCCTTCCGCACGCCATGGCTTCCAAAATGGGCAGCCCGAATCCCTCGTAAAAGGATGGGAACACGAATAAATCGCAAGCTCCGTAGAAATGCACCAGATCGTCGTCGTCCACAAAGCCGGTAAAATGAACCCGATCGCGAACCGAGGATTGCTCCACGGCCCGGTGCAATTCCGGCGAATACCAGGTTTCTTTGCCCACAAACACCAAATCATGCTGCAAGTGAGGTTCCGCTTGCACCACGTCCTCGAACGCCCGCAGCAAACCCATGTGATTCTTGCGCGGCTGCAGATCGCCGACGGTCAGGACGAACGGCCGGTTGAAACCGAACTTGCGCTGGATCGAAATGCGCGCAGCCTCCCGCTCAATAGGCCGGAACTGGCTCTCGACTGCGTTCGGCACGACGACCACCTTGTCCTCGGCGATGCGGTAGTGTTTCAAAATAGCCCGCCGGGAAAACTCACTGGGCGTGAGCACCCGGGCGGCGCGCTCCAGCGTCCGTTTCACCGTGATCCGGAGCTGCATCGAACGAAACCGCGTGAAGTATTGAGGATGCTCCAGATAACTCACGTCGTGCACGCTCACCACCAGCGGAACCGGGCTGTAAACCGGACCGGTGTACTGCACGTGTAACAGATCCGGGCGATCGCGGCGAAGATGGCGAGGCAGATCCAGACCCAGGCGCTTGTAGGGATCCTCGGACACCCGCCGCGTCTGGATGCGGTCGGGCAGATCCGCTTCCACACCCTGCTTCGATACGTACGCAATCAGGTCATTGCCGTCGTCCACACGCGCGAATTCGTGCAAAAGATTACGGATGTAGACTTCGTTTCCCGTAAGGTGACAGCCGATTGCGTGGGCGTCAACTGAAAATCGCATCTGAAGACTCAGTATAGCCTCACCAGTACAAACACGGCCATGGCGCCAAGTAGCACGATTGCGACCAAAATGTATACGAAGTGAATAGGTGTCCGCGCCGTGGGCGAAACTTCGATCCCGGGCTCCACCGACTGAGACTCCGCCACGGGCGCCTGGGGAACGCTCTCAGGCGCGGCATGGCCTGCAACCGGCTCTGCAACCGGCGTTTGAACGGGCGACGGCGTCTGGAACATCCGGGTAAAATCGCCCGGCTGGCCCGGTGCTGGCGCGCCTTCGGGCATGGAGAGAGGAGCCGCGGCCGGCCTTTGGAAGGCACGGGTGAACTCTCCCGGCTGGGACGCCGGCGCCGGCTGGGCCGGTTTCGACGCGGCTAACGACGCGGGCAAAGGCGCGGGTTCGGGGGCCTGACGCAACTGAAACATCCGGGTAAAGTCCCCGGGCTCGGGTGCCGACGGAGGTTGCGACGGAGGCGGAGCCGTCTTAATTCGCCACGCTCCCGCGGACTCGAGTGGGACGGATTCCGCGGCCGGCGGCATCCTGACCACATAGCGCTTTCCTTCGTGGATTCCTTGTTCGATCACGTTGCCGGGCGGCGGCTGGCTCAGGCCCGGCGACAGGAAATGCACTTCCAGCATGCGTCCGGTTGCTTTTTCACGCGCCCGAAATGTCTGCCCATCGTCCTCGCGCAGCAGTTCGAGGAGCTCGAAGCGGTCAGGAAAACTCACGCTGTTTCTATAATCGCAGGTACGGTCGCAAACCTGTAGCGCGGGCCTTAGTACGCTGCCCTGTAGATTTCGAGCGCGGCGGCGGCGGAAAACGGGCGGGGATTGAACTTTCCAGACCATTGCGTGGCCGCTTCTTCGGCCAGCCGGGGCAGAGCTTCTTCGGGTATACCCGCGTCGCGCAGATTGTCCGCCAGCCCGGCCGCCTCGGCCAGCTCACGCAGATGCGCCGGCAAATCGCCGGGATACAGCTCGCGGTACCGGGCGGCGCTGGAACCGGCCTCCGAAGCGCTGTTCCAATCGACCACTTGCGCCAGCACCAGCGCGATGGCAGCTCCGTGCCGCAGTCCGAAGCGCTCCGTCAGCGGATACGCACAAGCATGCGCTGCGCCGAGGTTGGAGTTCTCGATCGCCAGGCCGCCGAAATGCGCGCCTAACAGCATGGCCCCCCGAGCTTCCAGATCTTCGGGATGGTGGAGCATCCGCGTGTAGGCCGAGGAAATCAGCCGCCATGCGGACCGTGAGAAACACTCCGACAGCGCCGTCTGCCGCGAGGTCACCTGCGTCTCCAGTGCATGCGACAG
>DATIRX010000529.1:0-7232 GCA_035469225.1 Bryobacteraceae bacterium | reverse complement strand
GCAAACAGGGATATGCGGTCGCGGACGGCGAAGCTTACTCGGATCTGCGCTCGCTGAGCGTGCCAATCCTCGGTAGCGATGGATCCGTGCAGGCGGTGCTCTCGGTAAACGGTAGTCCCATGGAGCCGGTATGGCTGGATTTGCCGGAACTGGTCAAGATTGTCCAAGAGGCCGCGAGGGATATCTCGCGGCGCGCCTGGATCCTCCGACCTGCCTAAACTAGAAGCTCAGGCGAGCCGCCAACTGCACCGTTCGCGCCGCGCGCGCGGAGGAGATCTGGCCGAATCCCGCACCGCCCAGAGTGAACCCCGGGACGTTGAAGTTAGCACGGTTCAGCAGATTGTATGCTTCCGCCCGAATATTGAACTTGAATCGCTCGGTGACAACGAAGCTCTTTTCCAAAGTGGCATCGGTGTTCAGGAGCGACGGTCCCCGCAAGCCGGAGCGCGGGGAATTCCCGAAGGTCAGAGCCGCCGGATTGACGAAGGCTGAAGTATCAAACCAACGCGAAAGAGTCTGCTGATCCGAAGCAAGGTTGGGGTCTCTCAGCAGATTCGGCCGCTGCAGGCCCGCAGTGAAAGAATTGGTCTGATTGGTCGCGGTCACAACGGTGAACGTCGGACCCGAGGTGTAGGTCTCAAGAACGCCGATCTTCCAGCCGCCCAAGGCGCCATCCACGAACCGGTTGTTTCTGAACTTGCCGATCTCATACATCAGCGTCACGACCACGTGGTGCGGGATATCGCTGCCGCTCAATCCTTTGTCGAGGCTACGCTGATAAGCGTCCATGTAGCTGCCGGTCGATCCGAACTCCTGCGAGGATTCCACGTCATCGATGAATTTCGACCAAGTGTAGTGGGCCAGGAAGGAGAAGCCTCGCCCGAAGCGCTTCTCGGTACGGATGAAGCCGCCGTTGTAAGTCGAGTTGCCGATGGAAGGATTGATCCAGGTGACGTTGCCGAACTGCGGGAAGGGCCGGCGTGCCTGGCCTCCACCCAGCGCCATGTTCTGCGGGGTTACCTGGTTGAGGTTGAAATCGTTGGCCGTCAGATGGTGGCTGGTGTTACCGATGTAGCCCACTTCGAGGACCAGATCATTCGCGAGCTGGCGCTGAATACTGAAATTGTATTGATAGGAGATAGGAGCCACCTGACCGGGATTGAAAAAAGCCGGCGCGGTGTTGGGGGTCTGGCCCAGGGGTGCAGCCCCGAATGAGGGAGTCAGCGGCGGACGGGAATACGAGGGGAATCCATTCTTCAGTTGGATCACTGCATCCGGCTGCGGAACTGCATAGCTGGCCGACGTCGAGAAACCGAGGGAAGCCACGTCCCCGATAGTGTTGCTCACTGTGGGACCGTAGAAAATCCCGGCGCCGCCGCGAATAACAGTCTCGCCCTTTCCGGGAACGCGATACGCAAAGCCCAGCCGGGGGCCGAGGTTATTCCAGTCGGTGGCAAAGGCCCGCACCGGCGTTCCATCGATGCCGGAGAAGGTCACGATCCCAGGAGTACCCGAAACCGGGTTGATCGCCAGCGGATCGAACGAATTCTGCTTGTTGCCGACCACCTTGCGAGGCAGTTCCACGTCGTAGCGGAAGCCGGCATTTATGGTCAGACGGTCGGTGATGCGCCAGTCATCCTGAATGTAGGCGGCCCAGTAGGAGGCACGCGAAGGGATCTTGTCGGAAACCTGAATGCTTCCCGCGTACGCATCGCCCAGAAGAAAGCTGGCGAAGGAATTGCCACCGATGGAGCCCAGACCCGTGCGCTGTGCGGAGAAGGAGAAGTTACCGGCCGAGCCGCGGTCGCGGATCTCGTCGTTCGCCCCGAAGCGCGCTTCCACGCCGAACTTGAAGGCGTGCTTGCCGCGGTACCAGGAGACCGAATCCAGAATTTGTTGATCGATGATCGGGGTCTGAAGCCGGTACACGGCGGTGGGGCTTCCGAACGTCGCGCCTCCAGTCGGCAGGACGATGTTCCCGGAGGTGAGTCCGGCGGGCGGGCCGTATCCGGGAATCGTAAACGACGGAAACGCCGCGTCGCTCACTCCCTTTAGACCGATCTGGCTGGCCAGGTCCTCACCGAATCCGGGGCGTGAATCGAGAAACTTGCGCCGCAAGTAGGTGTAGCGCAGATCGTTAGAGAGAGTCGGGCCGAACGTGTGGGTGTGAGCTACCAGAAGACTCTGCACGCGGACGTCGGTGATATCCGCCAGCGGATCGGACGTGGGGATTCCATACGTGCCGCTGTTGTTGGTGCTTGCGTCGTTGATGTAATACCGAGCAGTCACGGCATCGGTAGAGCGGAAGTAATGATCCAGCTTGCCGACAATGATGTCCCGATGGAGCGTGTTCGAGCTGCTTCCTACGAAGTTGTTTCCGAACGTTCCCGGAATGTTCGGCGTTGGAAAGTAGGCCAGCGAGGCCAAGGACACCGGATCCAGACGAGTAACGGGAATCCTGTTCCCGTCAAACGGCGTTCGCGTAGCACCCGACTGCGGATCGTAGATCTTGTTGGCGATGTCGGAGAAGTCGCCGGTGCGATTCAGCAGCGTGGGTACGGTGGACTTCACGGTATCGCTGGTCAACTGTTGGGTCTGCTCCCAGGTGGCGAAAAAGTGCGTCTTGTCCTTCTGGATGGGGCCGCCCAGGGTTCCTCCGTATTGATTCAAGCGGACCGGCGGCCGGGTGGTCGCGAAGAAGTTGCGGGCATTCAAAACGTTATTCTGGAGCGATTCAAAGACGCTGCCGTGATACTGGTTGGTGCCCGAGCGGGTCGACATGGTGACGATGCCGCCGGTCGAATGCCCGTACTCAGCCGAGTAGGTGTTCGAGATCACGCGAAATTCCTGCATCGCGTCCACCGGCAGGCTGGTCAACTGCTGGGGCCGCGTCAAACCAACCGCGTTCGATACATTGCCGCCGTCCAGCGTGAAACTCTGGTTGCGCGCCCGGCCTCCGGCGACGCTGAAGACTGGATAGTTCTCGGCTGTGCCGTTGCCCGCGTCGATCATGACAACGCCGGGGGCGAGAGCAGCCAATGAGGAGGCGGTACGGCTGGGCAGAGGCAGTGCGATTAGCATTTGCTGATTCACCAGCTGTGATACGTTCGAAGATTGGGACTCGACCAGAGGCGCAGCTTCGGTCACCGTGATGGTCTCGCTGGTCTGGCCGACTTTCAAACTCACATCGAGGGCAACCGTCTGACTGACTTGAACGGTGACTGGTCCGCGCGTAAGGTGATCGAAGCCCGGCACGTCCACGTCCAGTTTGTAGCTTCCGGGCATGAGTGACGCCGCGCGATAGAGGCCAGCCTCGTTGGTAACCGTGTCGATCGCTGCGCCCGTGTCCACGTTCGTGATCTGGACCTTGGCGCCTGGTATGGGCGACTCCGTGGGATCTTTCACGCTGCCGGTGATGATGCTGCTTCCGGTCTGAGCCCACATGCTTCCGAACAATCCACCTGTCACCAGCAACACTGCAAACTTGGTCATGATTCTCCTCGATAGTTCAATAACGAACGGGGTGAAAAAAGAGCGGCTAGAGGTGGCAGGAACAACAGCGTCTTTGGATAGTATACTTCATAGATAGAGAATAGGATGATACTGGATTTTTGTCAAGACGTATCTTATAACTATCTGATTAAATTACAGTTCTTTATAATTTCGTCGGCGGGTTGCCGTCCGTTCGGCTTCATTATTTCGAGGGTAATCGATAATCTACATCCACTCAGTAGATGGATGACCGAGGGCTAGATCTCGTACGCCAACAGCTTGGGGTCTTGCTGTTTTTGGCGGGCGGCGTCCACCTGGCGGCAAACCGAGGCGAGAGTGGTGCGTTCCAGGATCTCCGCGACTGCATCGCGAACTTCCTTCATCACCATCCTGGTTCCGCAGGTGTCGATGTCCGCGCATTCATCGCACTTTCGAAAGCGTGTTTCGCTGGCACAGGGAAGCGGCGCCAGGGGACCGTCGATCATGCGGATCACCGAGGCCAGAGTGATCTGCGAAGGCGGCTGCGCCAGCGTATAGCCACCGCCCCTGCCCGGCTTGCTTGACACCATGCCGCGAGTCTTCAGGGAGAGAAGAATCTGCTCCAGAAACTTTTTCGGGATGGCTTCCTCTTCCGCTAACTGGCTGATCAGGATGGGACCACGGCCGTAGCCTCGAGCCAGGGCGTAGAGGGCGCGAAGACTATACTGCGTGCGCTTGGACAACTGCCGCATGAACGTCGGTACCGATGCTAGTTTCGCACATCGATACTTCTGGTGTTCCGGCGCCGATGCACTTCAGCGACAGGTTTTAGACCATAGTGATCCGGGGCGCCTCACCCCTCTATTCGCTCAGTACCCGGTGGACCATCTGCACAGCCATCGATCCTTCACCCACGGCCGAGGCGACGCGCTTGATGCTTCCCGCCCGGATATCTCCCACGGCAAAGACTCCGGGAACGCTCGTTTCCAGCAGATAGGGCGACCTCCGCAGGGACCAGTTCTCCCCCAGGTCCGCGCCGGTCTTGATGAACCGCTTGTCATCGAGCGCCAGGCATCCCTCCAGCCAGGCCGTATTGGGGTTGGCGCCGGTCATCAGGAACACGTGGTGGATATCGTGAACCTCCCGCGCGCCGGTCTGGGTATCGCGCCAGCGAACCTGCTCCAGGCGCTCGCCTCCCTCCAGCGCTTCGATGGTGGTCCAGGGCTTCAAGGTGATCTCTTTGCACGCTTCAATCCTGGAGATCAGATATCGCGACATGGTGTCGCCCAGCCCGGCTCTGCGCACCAGCAGGTATACGTGCTTGGCGAACCCCGACAGGAAAATTGCGGCCTGGCCGGCGGAATTTCCTCCTCCGACGACCACCACTTCTTCGTTGCGGCAGACCTCGGCCTCTACCTGCGTGGCGCCGTAATAGACGCCGACGCCCTCAAACTGATCAGGATTCGGCAAATCGAGTTTTCGGTATTGCGCGCCGGCCGCCACGATGACACTGCGCGTCTGAACCGATCCCCCGCCGTCCAATTCGATGGTAAAGGGCGGACGCGTGCATTTGAGCGCGCGGGCCGCGCGTGCGATCAGAACATGAGCCCCGAATTTCTCGGCTTGGATAAATGCACGATCCGCCAGATCCTGCCCCGAAATTCCCATGGGGAAGCCGAGGTAATTTTCGATTCTCGAGCTGGCTCCGGCTTGCCCGCCCGGCGCATTGCCTTCCACCACCAGGACATTCAGTCCTTCGGAGGCGCCGTAGACCGCTGCGGCCAGCCCGCTGGGTCCCGCGCCGACTACGATCAGGTCGTATACGCCGCCTTCGTCAATCCCCGTGTTCAACCCGAAACAGGCGGCCGCCTCCGCGTTACTGGGGTTCCTCAGCACGATGTCCCCGCGGCAGATCAGCACCGGGATATCCGCGATGCCAACCTCGAAGTGATCCAGCGTGGTTTGCACATCCGGATCGCGCTCCACATCAATGTAGGTGTGGGGATGGCCGTTGCGCGAAAGAAACGTTCTCAGACGCAGGGTGTTTCCGGAATGGCTGGATCCGATCAGCACCGCGTCGCCCACGGAGTTGGCGATGAGAAACACCCGGCGCAGCACGAACGCGCGCAAGAAGGTTTCCCCCAGGGCGGCGTCGGTCTGCATCATGCGGCGCAGCGACGCCCGGTTGATCTCCAGCAGCTCGCTCGCTTCGCGCGCCCGGATCTGAACCAGACTGCGCCGGCCCGAGAGCTGGTTCACCTCGCCGGTGAACATTCCCCGTTCCAGGATCCGGAACACCCTCCCGTCGCCCTGGGTAACGGCTACGATTTCGAGACTGCCCTGAAGTACGATGAAGACCCCGTGGGTCTCATCTCCCTGCTGGACGACGATATCGCCGGCCAGAACGTGCCCGCGCACACCGAACGTCGTAAGGCGCTTGATCTCCGCCTCGCCCAGCTGCGGAAACATCGCGGCGGTCTGTTCGGGAGGTTCCGGCAAAGCGATCGCCCCTAACCCGTAGCCGCCTCAGGGGCTTGAACCGGCACGAGCCTTTTCAAAAACTCATCATACCTCGCTCGTAAAACTTCACTGCCGGCCAGATGCGGGGTGGCATTTGAGACTCAAACTGATTCAGGCTGAGCAGGTTCCGTCTAAAAGCAGGCAAATTCTACTCCTTCCAGACATATCTTTCAGGGAATTCCGGGTGACATGAGAAACTGGTATCTTCGGACAACAGTAAATGGTCACGAATCCGGGAGAAGTGTCGCAACTGCTGGGCAAGATCAAAGCAGGCGACCGTTCCGCGGAGGATCGCTTGTTCGCCCTCCTGTATGCCGACCTTCGCCGGATGGCCGCCTACCAACTTCGGCGAGAACGGTCGGACCACACGCTTCAGCCCACGGCATTGGTCCACGAAGTGTATGTGAAGGTGTTTGGACAGGCTCCTCCTGAGGCCCGCACGCGCGGACATTTCATCGCCCTGGCCGCTCAGGTAATGCGACGCTTACTGGTGGACCATGCGCGGGCCAAACGGGCGGAGAAACGAGGCGGCCGGCAGGAAGTCCAGTCCCTCGATCATGTATTTGTCTATGACACCCGCCACTCCGACGAGTTCCTGGCGGTCCACAAGGCGCTCGAGCAACTTCGCGAGTGGGCGCCGCGTCAGAGTCAAATCGTTGAAATGCGGTATTTCGGCGGGATGTCGGAGGAGGAAATCGCCGAATACCTGAACGTCAGCTCGCGCACCGTAAAACGAGACTGGGCCATGGCCCGGGCGTGGTTGCACGCCGAATTATCCGCATGACGCCGAAGCACTGGGAGCGATTGCAGGCTCTGTTTGATGAGGTCACGCAAAAACCGCTCGCAGAACGGCAGGCTGCCATGCAGCGCCTGGAAGAGACCGTCGAGGATTCCACTCTTCTCGAGGAACTCCGGCGATTGGTTGAACATGCCGATCCCGATGCGTCTTTTTTGAGGCCCATTCCGGGGATACTCGCAGCCGCGTCGATTCAGCCCGGAGATCTGGTTGCACAACGCTTCGAGATCATCCGCCCCATCGGTCGAGGGGGCATGGGTGAGGTCTTCGAGGCCCTGGACCGGAAGCTGGGCGAGCGTGTGGCGATCAAAGTCATCGCCCGTGACTTTGCCATGGACGCGGGACTCCTGGAGCGCTTTCAGCGGGAGGTGCAAATTGCCCGGCGCATCAGCCATCCAAACATCTGCCGTATTCACGACCTGGGAGAGCATGCTGGCATGCCCTA
>DATIRX010000528.1:0-13952 GCA_035469225.1 Bryobacteraceae bacterium | reverse complement strand
TTATTGGAAGGCGCTTCCGTTGCGATATGTGGTCAGCGGCAAGACAGCGTGGATCGAGCCGTGGCGGAGCTGGCGGCAGAAACGGCCGGTAAAGTCAAGGGCAAAAGAGCCGATGTTAAGAACGATGAACAAGTTGGCGAGTTGTTCCGGTTTGTCGACGCCGAGTTCGGCGGGCTGGATGTGCTGGTCAACAACGCCGGTGTCGGAATCTTTCGCCATGTTCGCGAACTTACGGTGGAGGAGTGGAAGCGGACCATTGAAACAAATCTGTACGGGGCGTTCTATTGCAGCCGTGAAGCATTATTCAGGTTTGAAACAAAAGGCCAGGGGTACATCGTCAATATAGGTAGCTTGGCAGGTGCGAATGCATTTGCCGGCGGAGCAGCGTATAACGCTTCCAAGTTCGGTTTGACCGGTTTTACGGATGCGATGATGCAGGATCTGAGGAGTGAGAACGTGAGGGTCAGTTACATCATGCCGGGAAGCGTGGCCACGGAGTTTGGGGGGCACTCCCGGGAGGGTGCCGATTGGAAGATCCGGCCCGAAGACGTGGCTGAAATCGTCCACATGGTGCTTATGGTGCCGCCGCGGACGCTGGTCAGCCGCGTAGAAGTTCGGCCGGCCAGGCCTAAGAGCTAGAAAATGCAAAAGAATCCGAATCAGAGCGGGAGCATCTATAGAAATGGCACTTGGGTTGCCTGAGAGTTTGTGGAGGGGGGAGCTAAGGCAGACAGCTCCCCCGAGGCGAAAGGCGGTGGACAAGATGGTACGGCTCAATATCCCACTGGACCCCGGGAAGACCGGGAGGGACGCGACACAGCTGGAGACGGGACTCCATAGGATGATCGTAGGGCAGGATGAGGCGATCCAGCAGATCGTCAACATCTACCAGATGCATCTGACGGGGATGAACCCTCCCGGACGTCCCATCGGGAACTTCCTGTTCCTGGGCCCGACGGGTTCGGGCAAAACCCGTATCGTCGAGGCCACCGCCGAAGTATTGCTCAAGAACCCGCGCTCGGTGATCAAGATCGACTGCGCGGAGTTCCAGCACAGCCACGAAATCGCCAAGCTGATCGGTTCGCCTCCCGGATATCTGGGACATCGCGAAACGCATCCGCTGTTGTCACAGGAAGTGCTTAACCAGCATCACACCGAGACCATGAAGTTGAGCTTCGTGCTGTTCGACGAAATCGAAAAGGCGTCCGACGCCTTGTGGAACCTGCTGCTGGGCATCCTGGATAAGGGCACACTCACATTGGGAGACAACCGCAAGGTAGACTTCTCCAAGGCCATGATCTTCATGACCAGCAACCTGGGCGCGTCTGAGATGAGCGCTCTGATGAGTCCCCGTCTGGGCTTCAATATGAACGAGTCCCACGACAGGACCATGAGCGGCGTGGTGGATGAAAAGATGAGCGGCAAACTGGCCCGCAGCGGCATGGAAGCCGCCAAGCGCAAGTTCACGCCGGAATTCATGAACCGGCTGGATAAGATCGTGACCTTCCAGCCGCTCGGCAGCGAGCAGCTGAAGAAGATCCTGGACATCGAGCTGAACCTGGTCCAGCAGCGGATCTTCAACTCGCCGGCAGAGCGCGCGTTCGTCTTCACACTGTCGGAAGACAGTAAAGACTACCTGCTGACCGAGGGCACCGACATGAAGTACGGCGCCCGGCACCTGAAGCGCGCCATCGAACGGCTTCTGGTCCAGCCGATGTCTAACTTGATCGCGACGGATCAGGTGCGCGGCGGCGACTGGGTGCGGGTCGATTTCGACCAGCCCAACAAAGCCTTGTGCTTCGCTCGGGAAGCCGAGGGGCTGCCGATCGCGGACATGGCTCGCTTGGTGGATACTTCGGTGACCCTTCCGGCACTGACGTTCACGCAGGGTGCAGTGGCCGAGCCGGCACGCACGCAGAGCGCAAAAAGCTCAAAACGCAGCTAGGTGGAGCGGGCGAGGCGTGCCTCGCCCCTTCGCCCGATCAGGCGGCGCACTCGCCGCGACCGAGTTTCAGCGAGAAAGCCACGTCGTCGCCCCAATCCAGGTACATCTCCGGGGCTATTTCCGAAGGCTTGACCAGATCCGCGGTGAGCTCCTTGAAGAAGGCCACCTTGTGGCGCATGACATATGCGCGAAATGACTCGCCTTGCTGGTGGTTCGCCTGGAAGTGATCCAGAATGCGCTCGACCGCAACCGGTGCCAGGCGCGCCGGCAAACTTTGCACGGCCAGGCCGAACTCGTGCTGGCTTCCGCCTAGAAGCATCAGATAATAAGGAACTTCCTTGCCATCGATTTTGCGGGAGTTGCCGTAGAATCCCAGATCGCCGATCCAATGCTGGCCGCAGGAGTTGGGACAGCCGCTGATCCGGATCGCCAGATTCCGGATAACCGGATCGTCATACTTGCGAACCGTGGCCGCCAGTGCATCGCCCAGTCCCATGGATTTGGTCAACGCGAGGTTGCAGCTATAGGCGCCGGGGCAAGTGACCACGTCGCTGATTTCGCCGGCGCGATCCTTATCCAGCCCGAGTTTGACCAGCACGCCGTACACGCGCTGCAGGGCTCCGACCGGGACGAACCCCAGCACGATGTTCTGGGCCATGGTGACGCGCAGGCTTCCGTCACCGGCCTGGTCGGCCAGCTCTGCCAGCCCGCGCATCTGATCGCCGGTCAGGTTGCCCTGGGGCGTCATCACGGTGACGATGGCATAGCCGGGCTGCTTTTGCGGCCGGACGTTGGTATCGCGCCAGGCATTAAATGCCGGTGAGGAGTCGAACATCGGTAAAAGCTCGCCTGTGCCGGGCGGTGGCAGGACCGGCCGAAAGCCACCGAAACTCTGGGGGACTTCCTCCGGCATGGGGATGCCGCCGTTGGCCAGGATGTCCTGGTACTGCTCTTCGACGGTGTCGCGCAGCCAATCGAATCCGCGGGCGCGCATAACGAATTTTAATCGCGCCTTGTTCTTGTCCTTGCGATTGCCGTGCACGTTGAACACGCGGATAACGGCTTCCACGCGGCGGACGACGTCTTCGGCGGGAATGAATTCGTGCAGCAGCTTGGCTTCGACCGGCAGCGGACCCAATCCGCCCGCCACGGTCATGCTGAATCCGTTCACTCCATCGCGCACGATGGCGCGGAGACCGACGTCGTTGATCGCGGTGGCGATGCAATCCTCGGGGCAGCCGGAAAAGGCGACTTTGAACTTGCGCGGCAGGCTGTCGGTCAGCTCTTTGTGCAGGAAGGCCAGCGCCAAGCGACGGGCATAGGGCTGCACATCGAAGGGTTCTTCGGCATGGATGCCCGCCAGTGGACACGCCGTCACATTTCGAACCGTGTTGTAGCAGGCTTCGCGCGTGGTCAGGCGGCAATCCGCCAGCAGGTGCAAGGCGTCGGGCACCTGCGCCAGCGGCACGAAATGATACTGCATGTTCTGGCGCGTGGTGAGGTGGCCCTTACCGCCGGCGCACTGGTCGGCGACGGCGCCCAACTGGCGCATCTGGCCGGAGGTAAGCAGCCCGCCCGGAATCTTGGTGCGGATCATCTGGACGCCATCCTGGCGCTGCCCGTAGATCCCGCGGCGCAGGCGATAGGGCCGGAACTCGTCGGCCGTCAGCTGCCCGGAGAGGAACGCCTGAGCTTGAGAGCGGAATAGCTCGATGTCCTCTCGAACAGTGCTATCGTACTCTTGTTCAAGGACTTGTTGGTTCGTAAGAACGTCCGCTGTGGCCATACTCTAATTCCCTATAGAGATTATACTACTTCCTCCGCGGGACGGCTCGCACCGCGTGTTTCCATGATGATATCACCGGAAGCGGAGATTGTCGGCGCTAAAAACGCAGCGACAAAACGAACCCAAGCCTGGTGCGGTTTGTGCGACATTTGACCTCCAGTTCAGCGTATAGCCGACGGCGAGCGGACCGATGGGCAATTTAAGAGGCGAACTGGCTGTAGGACCTGGGTCCAAATTCTTCTGCGGATGGGAGACCCTTGGGCGGTGCCGGACTTCTGGAGCCGACGTTCTAGACTCAGAGCGTCACTCAAGAAGTTCGTTCCGGGGCGAACGTCGAGTTCACCGCTTGTGCTGGGAGATTACCCACTAAAGCACGTCCAGCTTCACCTCAACCGTGCCGTCCTTGGTCACGCTGGCGCCTACCAAGTCATTTTTCAAGCCTTCTGCGTTCGGCAACAGATGATCTGGGTCGAAGACGACACACCATAGCGTCTTGCAATCTGGATGCCGCCGGTAGTGGACGATATCAATGATTAACTCGTCGCCAATTTTCCGGCGTGGTTTCGGTCACGCACGAATTTCAGTTCGAGTACAAGGCTATGCGGGGAGAAGAAAATCCATTCGGGTGCTCGAACCGGCATAGCTGGGTGTGAATTCCTCAGGCCGGATATCGGTGACCCACGGGCGCAAAAGCGCATGGAAGCAAATCCTGGACATCGGACTCGGTGGAGAAAGAAAGTGCCACCGCCCCTTTCCGCCGGTGAGTAAGCGGATGCATGGCTCGACGAAGACCCTTCAAGAGCACTAGCAGCAGTTCATCTATCTCGGTGGGTTTAATCGGACCGCGACGGCTAGATGAAGCGGTCGATGGGGTTACTTTTTCCGCTGTTTGACCACTCGGCAAGACCCGTCCACCGCGATAGTATCGAAATCCATTCTCCTCTAGCACCTTGACCACTCGATCCCGGCTTTTCTTCCACTCTGCAAACCCATCCGAATCCTGGCTCGGTCCGATATCCATAAACTCTTCCAGAACATTACCCAAAACAGCCAAGCTATCGACATTTGGGTCGCTCCCAGCACGAAAGAGCTACTCCTTCCATTTAGATCCGTGCGAAAGATCTGGCGGTGCTCCTATCGCTCCCGCAGACTCGAAGAGCGCGTTGAGTGTCACGTGCGATCCGCGAGCCGCGAGCACTTCGCCGACGACAGCGCATACTCCTCTGGGCAATCGGATATTGGTCATAACTTGGCGGAGATCAGACGAGGTTTCACTGTAACTATATCCGAGGATCTCGGTAAGGATCAACGCATCGTCATCGAATCTTAATTACCTGCCCCGGCTCGATTGAACCGAGCACATCCAACACCATCGGCACCAAACGCTTCAGCTCAAGGAGGCGGTTCGAAGCCGCGCACAAAACAAGCAGGGAGATTTTCCGCAAACTGAGATTCTGTTGATCAGGAATATTCTGGTCAACCGTGATGATGACTTCGAAATGCGCAGCTTCGGCCGCTAACAACAGCTCCCCATTCTTGAGGCCGGCAAGTCCAGCGTAGCGGGCAGTATGGCACTCGTGATCGGGAAACAGAAGGCGCAGCCGCTCATCAATGCACTCGTCAAGCAGGAGGCGCATCAGACGCGCGCGAGAAGCAGGACCTTGGCTTCCTCGAGAACTTGGATGGCCAATTCCCGTGGCACCGTGGGGAACCCTTCAAGAAAATATTCCAGAGTTTCTCCGCCCTCAAGGTAGTCGAACAGGGTTTGGACCGGCACCCGGGTGCCACGGAACACTGGCGTTCCGTGCATGATCTCGGGACTGCGAACAACGGCATCGCCCATGCTCCTATTGTCTCGCAATTGATCACAGATGCGGAGCGTGAGATCACTTCTTGCGGACGAACCGGTAGTCTCCGGATACGTGCTTCACAAATAGCTCGTCCCTGAGGAAGTCCACTCCCAGCCCGTACAGACCGGAAAAATTGGTTGCCGACTGGGCCGCCAGCGGGACGTTTCCGCGACCATCCATATTGGCCAGCAACGTATCGCCCGAGACGGTGATCTCGACTACGCGCGGGACCAGCCTCCACAGCGGAGGCTGTTCCACGTAGGTGCCCACATACTTCTCCAGAATCTCCGGGGCGACCTTCACCTCGGCTCTCTTTTCATCCGAAGCCTTGCCGATGTAGTGCTCGACGAGCCCGCCGCCTTTCTCGTTGCAGACCCATTCGATCATCTCGGTATCCGGGGCCAGCTCGGCGCGAACGGAGACGGTCCAGGGCTTGGCGTACACCGCGGGATCCGAGAGCGTCACGTCCAGATCCAGGTTGCCGAAGTTGCGGCGGCGATACCGTTCGGTCATGCGCAGCGCTTCGGTGTGAGGATGGCCGTCGTGATCCAGCCAGGTGCGGTCATTGAATCCGAAACTGTCGACGACCAGGGTGTCGCCATCCCAGCGCCCCACCGAGTAGCCCATGAAACTTGGACTGGGACTGGTCTCAAGCGCACGTCCATCCAGAAAGATCTGTCGATAGGTCAGGTCGGGGTTGAGGATCAGGATCAGCGCGGGAGTCTGGATGATCTTCATCTGCTCGGCGCCGGTGCTGTCGGCGTCGGTGGCGTAGCCGGGGCCCAGCGGCACGCACAGCACGTTCATGTAATCTTTGCCCAGATCTTCGGTGCGCTGTTTCACCAGGGCCTGAGCCCACGGCTGAATATCGCCGGGCTTCAGATCCGCCGCGATATTGCGCGCATACTTGGGGGAAATCTTGTTCCACAGGCCGGACAGATCGGGCTTGCCGTCGGGTGTGCGAGGTGCGGGCGCCGCCAGATTCGGCTTGCCGTCGGGTGAGCGGGGGATGCCGGGAGTGGGCTGATGCAGCCACTGGGCCTGAAGTGGTGCGAGGATCGCGAGCAACGCAAAAGCCGGGGCAGTCATGTCGATATCCTGGACGAATTCTATCGAATGTCAGGCCTAGCGTGTGGTCACGATCAGAAAGCCGGTTTCGACGCGCTGGTCCATGATGCGATTCCACATGACGCGAGCCGCGCCGACGGCCAAAGAATGTGAGAACTCCACGATCTGCCCGGACTGCAAGGCCTGATTGGCGTGAGCCATGCGAAATCCGCTGGCGCTCACATCCATCAACTGCCCCAGGATCTCCAGAGGCTGGGGATTGGCGAAGCGAACCAGAACCGGACCTTCCGCGGGCTCGCGGATTTCGCGGCGCTTCTCGTGGATGGCGATGTTCATATGGCCACTCTCGCCTGCTCCGTTTCATATAGCTTGAGCTTGCGGCTAAGGGTCCGCCGCGAGATGCCCAGGCGCTCCGCGGCCTTTTGCTGATGCCCGCCGGTAGCCGTCAGCGCTTCCTCAATCATCCGTCGTTCCATCGCTTCCAGACTTCGAGAGTCTTCCTCAGAACCTTCGGAATCGTCTCCATACCCGTCGGACTTGCCGATGGGCGCCAGCGCCGGCCGCAAACGGAAATCCTGCGAAGTGATTTCCCCGCCCTGGCTCATCACACCGGCCTGGATCACGGCATTCCGCAACTCGCGGATGTTTCCCGGCCAGGAATAGCCGCGCAGGGCGGACAGCGCGGAGTCCCCCATGGCCAGCTCGGGAAAATGCTCCGCCAGAAAATGGCGCGCCAGCGGCTCGATATCGGCGTGCCGGGCGCGCAGCGGAGGAACATGCAGGGTGAACTGGCTGAGCCGGTGAAACAGGTCGCTGCGGAAGCGGCCTTGCGCGACGGCGCGTTCCAGATCGCGGTTGGTGGCCGCGACCACGCGGACATCGACAGAAACCTTGCGGACCCCGCCCAGACGGTAATACGGGGCGCCATCCAGCACACGCAGCAGTTTTACTTGAAGCCGCCCGTCCAGCTCGCCCACTTCGTCCAGAAAGATGGTCCCCTGATGGGCCAGTTCGAACAGGCCCGGCTTGGCCGAATCGGCTCCGCTGAAGGCTCCCCGCTCGTGTCCGAACAATTCGCTCTCCAGCAGCTGTTCCGGCAGCGCGGCGCAATTGAAATCGACCCACGGCTTGCTGGCCCGCGCCGAATAGTTGTGAACCGCACGAGCCACCAGTTCCTTGCCGACGCCGCTCTCCCCGGTGATCAGCGTCGTGGCGCTGGAACGCGCCACGCGCTGCACCACTTCCATCAACCGCTGCATGGGCTCGCTGGCGATGATCGCGGTCATCCCCAAAAACACGTGGGCGGCGGATGGAGGAGCTTCGGGCATGGGTTCTCATTCCATCTTGCAGAACCTCCCGCGGCTTGGCCCTCCGGGGAACACCTTACCTACTCTAGGATTTAGCCCCTTAAATTGCGACAGTTTGTCGCAAAACTATGGGCGCCGGAGTGCCATTCTGTCGCCGAAATCCGGACCATCCGGATGTATCTTGCAGGAACGCAAGGGCGAGGACGCCTGGCAGCGATCGTGCTTTCGAAAGCAGATCGTGACGGAAGTGTTTTCAGTTTCGGAATCGCTGCCACAAGTCCAGCCAGCTGAGGAAAATCCAGGGCCCCTCCACCTCTCCGGATGGGCCCGCATTTTCCTGGCGCTGGCCTGGGCGATGGGACTGGCGGTGCTCGCCGAAACTGCGATCTTTTGGCGTTCTCCGGATCTGATCAAGTTCGGGGCATTCCTGGCAGTCTCCTTGTTCTCGGCGGGAGCCCGCATCCGGGTGCCAGGGGTGTCGGCCCCGCTATCGCTTTCCTACTTGTTCGTGCTGCTGAGCCTGGTGGAGCTCAGCGCATCTGAAACCATCCTGCTGGCGTGCTGCGTCGCGCTGATGCAGTGCTACTGGCATCCGCCGGAACACCCGCGAGCAGCGTCGGCTTCGCTGCAGGTGGCGCTGATGACGATTGCAGTAGGCGTCGCCGAACGGGTATACAATTCGCCTTGGTTTGACGCCGTGAACATCGACCCGGCCGTTCGGCTGGCCGTGGCCACGCTGGCGCTGTTCCTGATCAACACCGCTCCCCTGGCGGCCTGGCAGGCGATCACCAGGCGCGAATCCTTCGCCGGGGTGTGGCTCTCCACATCCTTCTGGTCGTTTCCGCATTACCTGGCGGCAGCGGGCATCGGCCAGGCGGTCAGCACCGCGGCACACTACGTGGGATGGCAAACCATGCTGCTCACGGGTCCGGTGGTCTACCTGATCTATCGCTCGTATCGTCTATACCTGAATCGCCTGGAAGCGGAAAAACGCCATGCCGAGGAAGTGGCTTCCCTGCACCTCAGGACCATCGAGGCCCTGGCGCTGGCGATCGAAGCCAAGGACCACACCACCCACGACCACCTGCAGCGCGTCCAGGTGTATGCCCGGGAGCTGTCGCATTCCCTGGATCTTTCCGAGACCGATCTGCAGGCTCTGCAAGCGGCCGCTCTGCTGCACGACATCGGCAAACTGGCCGTGCCCGAGCACATCATTTCGAAGCCCGGACGTCTTACGCCGGAAGAGTTCGACAAAATGAAAATCCACCCGACCGTGGGCGCGGAGATCCTGGAGCGGGTGCATTTCCCTTACCCGGTGGCTCCCATTGTCCGGGCGCATCATGAAAAGTGGGACGGCTCCGGATATCCCAACGGGCTCAAGGGCGAGGCGATCCCCATCGGCGCGCGGATTCTGGCCGTGGTGGACTGCCTGGATGCGCTGGCCTCGGACCGCCAGTATCGCCGCGCGCTGCCTCTGGATGAGGCCATGAAAGTCGTGCGATCGGAATCGGGCAAAGCGTTCGATCCTCGGGTGGTGACGGCGCTGGAGAAGGGGTACGTGGAGTGGGAACGCAAAGCGCAGATTCCTGGCGCCAGAGCTGCGGCTCTCTCGACGGAAGTGAGGGTGGAGCGCGGCGCTGCGCCCGCGGCCGGTTTTGAAGCGACCCATGGATCGCTTGCGGCCAGCGCCCCGGCAATGGACTTCCTGAATCTGATTGCCGCAGCCCGCCAGGAAGTACAAGCGCTGTTCGAGATTTCTCAGGATCTGGGGAATTCGCTCAGCCTGGATGAGACGCTCTCGGTTCTGGACATACGCCTGCGGCACATCATTCCGCATCACTCGCTGGCGGTTTGGCTGGCGCGCGGCGAGGAGCTGATTCCGCAGTATGTGAACGGCGAGGACTGCCGTCTGTTCTCTTCTTTGCGGATCCCCATGGGCCAGGGACTCTCGGGTTGGGTGGCGGAGAACTCCAAGCCGATCGTGAACGGCAATCCTTCCGTGGAGCCGTCTTATCTGAACGACCGCAGCCGGACCTCCACGCTGCAATCGGCCGTAGCGGTTCCTCTGGAAGGAGCCAACGGGATTCTGGGCGTGCTGACGCTGTATCACATGGAGCGCGACGCCTTCACCAAAGATCATCTGCGGATTCTGATGGCGATCCATCCCAAGATCGGGATGTCCATCGAAAACGCGCTGCGATTCCAGCAGGCGGAGTCGTCCGCCACGACGGATTATCTGACCTCGCTGCCCAACGCACGCTCGCTGTTCCTGCACCTGGATGCCGAGATATCGCGGGCCAAGCGCAACACCCAGCCGCTCACCGTAGTGGTGCTGGATCTGGATGAGCTGAAGCAGGTGAACGACCGCTTCGGCCACCTGGAGGGCAATCGCGTGCTGCGGGAAATCGCTTCCGGCCTCAAGACCAACTGCCGCGAGTACGATTATGTCGCGCGCATGGGCGGCGATGAATTCGTGGTGCTGATCTCGGGAGTAAAACCGGCCGACGCGGAGAATCGCGTGGAAGAATTCCGCAGAGTGGTGGCAGGCATCGGCAGCCACTCCTTCGGCCAGCCTCTTTCGGCCAGCATCGGCGTCGCGCATTTCCCTCGCGACGGAGGCGATGCGGAGCGGCTCCTGGCCGAGGCCGACCGCATGATGTATCAGCAGAAGCGCACGCGCAAGCACCATCGGGCGAGTTCACAGCCGCAGCCGTGGAACCGCGAATGGACTACGACGTCGGTACAGTGACGTGTAAGAGGTTGCCGGGGGCCGCCCGGCAGCGGTATCGATCTGCCTCCATTCACAGAAACTCGAAAATTCCCTCTTGACAGTTTCGCCCTTTCTTCGCTATCCTGGTCTTGGGCGAATATAAGACGAAACAGGAGGCCCCATGTCATCCTCCCTCAGCATCGGAACCGCAGGGTGGTCCTATCCCCATTGGAACGGAGTAGTCTATCCCAGGGCACACGCACCCGGCTTTCATCCGCTGGAACTGCTGGCGCAGCAGCTGGACTGCGTCGAGATTAACAGCTCGTTTTATCTGCCGCTCAAGCCGGAAGTAGTGAAGCTATGGATGAAGAAAGTAGAAGCGTATCCGGACTTCACGTTTACGGCCAAGCTCCACCAGGATTTCACCCATAAACGCCTGCTGGACAAGGCCCAGGTCGTGCAGTTCAAGGAAGGGTTGTGGCCGCTGTTGCGCGCCAAGAAACTCGGCGCCCTGCTGATGCAGTTTCCCTGGTCGTTCCGATTCACGGCAGAGAATCGGGAGTTCTTCATCGAACTCCGCAGGGCCTTCCACGAGTTTCCGCTGGTTGCGGAAATGCGCCACAACAGCTGGATGGCGGATGAAGCCATCGGCACCTTCCTTGACTACCGAGTGGGGTTCTGTAACATCGATCAGCCGCAGTATACGCGAGCAATGCCGCCCACGGCGCTGCTGACCTCGGAGGTCGGGTACGTGCGGCTGCACGGGCGGAACCCCGGCAATTCTTTGGGATCCTTTGACCGCACGGCGATGCGCCAGCGGCAGCACGACTACTTGTATTCGGATGCGGAGCTGACCGAGTGGCTCCAGCGAATCGAGCACATCGGGCAGTTCGCCGAGCGCACCTTCGTGGTCTTCAATAACGACGCGGCTGGAAAGAGTGTTGTGAATGCGCTGCAGACGCGCGCGCTGATTCGCGGAGTGAAAGGAAAAGCTCCCAAAGAACTGCGCCGCCGCTACCCGGTCGAACTGGAGCACTTCGGGCCCCAGTACGCCGAGCAGCAATGCTTGTTTTCCGCGGCGTGAAGAACGCCGGCCTGAAGGCCGGCGCTACCATCGACGAAGCGATTACTCGGCCAGAGTTTCTTCCGGACCTGTAGGCGTTTCCGCTTCCGACAGACCGCCCGCGTAGAGCGCGCGAGTCTCTTCGTCGTAACCCGGGATGGCGTCCAGGGCGGCCGCCTCTTGCTCGGCTGCCAGCTCCTCTTCCACATCCTCCCCGGCGATCTTCACCGTCCGGTAGTACGCCATGCCGGTGCCCGCCGGAATCAGGCGGCCCATGATGACGTTCTCCTTGAGGCCCCGCAGGTGATCCACCTTGCCGTTGATGGCGGCTTCGGTGAGCACACGCGTGGTCTCCTGGAAACTCGCGGCGGAAATGAACGAATCGGTGGAGAGCGACGCCTTGGTGATACCGAGCAAAACGGTCTTGCCCGCGGCAGGCTTGCCTCCGGCTTCGACCACCCGATTGTTCTCTTCCCGGAATTTGAACTTATCGACCACTTCTTCCGGCAGGAATTCGCTATCGCCGATGTCTTCGACCTTCACCCAGCGCATCATCTGACGCGCGATCACTTCCAGGTGCTTGTCGTTGATATTGACGCCCTGCAGACGGTAGACTTCCTGGATTTCGTTCACCAGGTACTTCTGCAGTTCCTTCTCGCCGAGCACGGCCATGATGTCGTGCGGGTTGCGGGGGCCATCCATCAGCGGATCGCCGTGATGGACGCGCTCGCCTTCCTGCACGTTGACGTGGACGCCGCGCGGGATGGCGTATTCTTTCTGCTCGCCATCGTCGCCGATGATGTTGATCTTGCGGGTGCCCTTGGAGATCTCGCCGTACTTCACGATACCGTCGATTTCCGTGATGACCGCGGTTTCACGCGGCTTGCGGGCTTCAAACAGCTCCACCACGCGCGGCAGACCGCCGGTGATGTCCTTGGTCTTGGTAGTGGCGCGCGGGATCTTGGCGATGACGTCCCCGGCGTGAACTTCGTCGCCGTCCGCCACCATCAAGTGCGCGTGCATCGGCATGAGGTAACGCTTTTCATCATGCTTGGAGGTTCCGGGCCGGACGATGACAGCCGGAATGCGCTTTTCATCGGGCGAATCCGTCACCACCCACTGCGAACGGCCGGTGATTTCGTCCACCTGCTCGGTCATGGTGATGCTGTCGATCAGATCCTTGAAGTGGACCGTGCCGCTGACTTCGGTGAGAATCGAGAAGGTGTAAGGATCCCACTCGAGCAGGACGCTGTTGGCCTTGATCTTGGCGCCATCGGGGAACGATATCTTGGCGCCATACACCACCTGGTAGCGTTCCTTTTCGCGGCCCTTGTCGTCCAGGATGGCGATGATGCTGTTGCGGTTCATGGCGATCAGTTCGCCCTTGGCGTTCTTGACCGTCTGAATGTTGTGGAACTTGACGAAACCGTCCGACTTGGCATCCTGCTTGGATTGCTCCGCCGATCCGGTGGCCGCTCCACCGATGTGGAACGTGCGCATGGTGAGCTGCGTGCCGGGCTCGCCGATGGACTGAGCGGAGATGATGCCGACCGCCTCGCCGCGTTCCACCAGGCGTCCGGTGGCCAGGTTACGGCCGTAGCACAGCTGGCAGACGCCGCGCTTGGATTCGCAGGTCAGCACCGAACGGATCTTGACCCGCTCGATTCCAGCGGCCTGGATCTGGTTGGCCAGATCTTCGGTGATTTCGCTGTTGACCTTGATGATGATACTGCCTTCGTAGTCCACCTGGTCTTCGAGAGCCACGCGGCCGACGATGCGATCGCGCAGAGGCTCGATGATTTCGCCCGATTCCACGATCGGCTCGACGTAGATACCGTCGCTGGTGCCGCAGTCGGTTTCGGTGACGATCACGTCCTGAGCCACGTCGCACAGGCGGCGGGTCAGGTAGCCGGAATCGGCGGTCTTGAGAGCGGTATCGGCCAGGCCCTTGCGGGCGCCGTGCGTCGAAATGAAGTATTCGAGAACGTTCAGTCCTTCGCGGAAGTTGGCGGTGATGGGCGTTTCAATGATTTCGCCGGAGGGACGGGCCATCAGCCCGCGCATTCCGGATAGCTGGCGGATCTGTTGTTTGGATCCGCGCGCGCCGGAGTCGGCCATGATGTAAATCGGATTGAGGTACCGGCCGGTGCGGTCGTCCTCTTCCATGGTCTTGAACATTTCTTCCGAAACGCGCTCGGTGACCTTGGACCAGATTTCGATGAC